>JBEKDP010000109.1:0-6542 GCA_050014295.1 Dehalococcoidia bacterium
AGAACCTCTTCGACAACGCGCGCAAGTTCACCCCGCCGGGCGGCTATGTCTCTGTCCGCACATTCGCTGACCCAGCCCACCCCGACCAGGTCTGGATCGAAGTAGAGAACACGGCGACGGACGTTGAGGGGGACGAGCTTCCTCGTCTCTTCGAGCGCTTCTACCGGCGCGACCGCGCTCGCAACGGCCGCAGCGCTGGAAGCGGCCTCGGCTTGCCGATCGCGCGCGACCTGGTGGAGCTGCATGGCGGGACACTGGAAGCCCGCGTCGCTGATGGGACGATCACTTTTCTAGTGACTATTCCGCCGACAGCATCCACCGCCACTGGTTAGCGGACCGGCCTCGCCCGGCACATCGACGTTTACTCCTTGGTGGGTTGCTGTCCGCCTCCACGCGCCTTTTCCGCAGCCGGCAATAGCCGTCGGGAGAAGCGCCCTTTCATTCCCTCGATAAGACTGTAGACCACTGGCACTACCACCAGCGTGAGCAGAGTTGAGCTGAACAGCCCGCCGATTACGACGCGGCCCAACTCACTCGCGATCAATGCCCCTTCGTTCCGCCCCAGCGCTAGCGGAACGAGCGCGAGCATGGCCGCGACGGCGGTCATCATGATCGGCCGCACGCGCGTCTGCCCACCCTCCACAAGCGCGTCATAGGTGCTGTAGCCACGTTCCTTTCGCAGCATGATTACGAACTCAAGCAAAACGATAGCGTTCGTCACCACGATGCCGACCAGCATCAGGATGCCAATCAGCGAGCTGACACTAAGCGCCGAGCCGGTGATTGCCAGCGCCACGAGGGCGCCGATCAGTGCCAGTGGCAGGCTGAAGAGAATGACGAACGGTGTGAGCAGGCTGCCAAACAGCAGCGCCATGACGGTGTAAACTAGCACGATCGACACCACGATGGCGACGAACATCTTGGAGAAGCCTTCGTTGATGTCGGAGGTGATGCCGCCGGCCTTCACGCTGATCCCGTCCGGCAGCGTCAACTTGTCCACAGCCTTCTGTGCGTCCTGGGAGACCTTGCCCGTGTTGTCACTCGTGACATCGCCGGTTATTGTCGCGGCCGGCTTGCCGTCGACAGTCGTGATTGTCGTTTGCTTCGTGGCCGGGACGATGCTAGCCACCGAGTCCAGCCTTACGCCACTGGCGATTTCCAGCGCGCCCAGCGTCTCCGCGCTGTTGAAATCGCCGCCAGACACAACCAGACTCACGCCAAGGGGCCCCTGGCCGAGGTCCGCCGTCGTGATAGTGCGGCTGGACGAGAGGTTGGCGATACTATCGGATATCTGCTGCGGGGTCAGTCCGGCCGCCGCGGCCTTGGCCGGGTCGACCTGCACCTCGAGCGTGGGCTGAGCCGCAGCGAGGTCGCTCGAGACGTTGGCAGTGTCAGGCACGGCGGCAACCGCCGCCCGCACCCGTTCCGCCGCATCGGGCAACGCGCTAGCCGCCGCGTCGCTCAGAGCGGAGACCGTTATCGAGATGCCGGATGATCCCATGCTGTTATCGGCGGCGGAGACGGACATGTTGTCACTGTTGGGGATGTCCTGCGCGATCAGGTTGCGAAGTTGGGCTGCAATTGCGTTCTTGTCCGGTCCGCCTTTCGTCAGCTCCACGGTAATCGTGGCGCTGTTAGCACCTTTGCCGGAAATGACGTTGGTTACGGCGCCCAAGTCGCCGGCGGTGCCGTTTATCACTGTCTGGTAGCGGTCGACCTTGAAGTTCGGTAGCAGCTTCTCGACGGACTCGGCCTGCTGGAGCACAGCGTCCTGTGTCTCACCAGGGCGGGCATCGACCGATACCGTTACTGTCTTTTGACCCGAACCGGGCAGGAACTGCACGGGAAGTCTCGGGACGAGCGCCAAGCTGCCGACAAGCATCAAGCCGGCGACGCCAAGCGTTATCCAGCGGTGCCCGAGCGCCCAGCGCAGCACGGGTGTATACACCTTCGCCAAGAGGGTATCGCCGGGGCGCATCTTTTCACGCACTCTCACCCGGCCGGCGATTGTGAAACGAGTGAGCGCTGGAATGACGGTCACGGCCACGAGGAGAGAAGCTAGCAGGGCGAACACTACGGCCAGCGCGAATGAAAAGAAGAGCTGGCCAATGAGACCGCCCACCAGGCCGAGCGGCAGGAAGACGGCGCAGGTTGTCGCGGTGGCCCCTGTGATGGCGATGCTCACCTCGCGGGCGCCGTTGACGATTGCGGGAAACGTCTTCTCCCCCTTGGCCATGTGCCGATAGATATTCTCCAGAACCACAATAGAGTCGTCGATAACGCGGCCGATGGCGATCGTGAGACCCCCCAACGTCATAATGTTCAGCGAGTAGCCCATGCGGTCGAGCAGCACAACGGCGGTGATCACCGAGAGCGGGATCGAGACCGCCGTCACCAGGGTCGTGCGCCAGTTGGCCAGGAAGAGAAAGACGATGATTATCGCAAACACGCCGCCGATGAGCCCGTCCCGAACCACCCCGTTAATCGATTTGGTAATAAAGGTGGACTGGTCGAAGAAGACGCTGAACGAGGCTCCCTGGGGCAGCGTAGGCTTGATCTTGTCCAACTCCGCGGTAACCTCATGAGCGACCTGGACCGTGTTAGCGTCCTTCGCTTTGACAACGCGGATACTCACGGCCGGCTGGCCGTCGGTGCGGCTGGCCCCATTTGAGGCGGCCGACGACTCGGCGACCGTGGCGATGTCGCCAAGGCGCACCACCGTCGCGGGCGCGCCGGCGGCCGGCGTCGTGCGGATGCCGATGCTCCGAATATCGTCGAGGCTCTTGAAGACGGCGACGGTCTCAACCGGCAAGACGGTATCGCCGGTGGGGAGCTGCCCGGAGGGAAGGATTACGTTGTTGGCCTGCAGCGCCTGCGCTACCTGGTCATAGGTGAGCTTGCTGTCGAGCATCTTCTGGCTGTCGAGCGTGACGACGACCTGGCTGAGCGCGCCGCCGCTCACGGCCACGGAGGCGACGCCGTCGAGGTCCGACAGGTTAGGGACGACTTGGGATTGAGCAAGCTGGTACAGTTCGGCCTGGCTGAGATCGCCCTGCAAGCTGAACGTGACGATGGGGATCATCGAGATGTCGAACTTGAGGATCGACGTCGACACATTTGACCCGAGCCGAGCGTCGCCGAGCGCCTGCTTGACCTCCGTTTCGGCACTATTGATGTCCGTGCCGTAGTCGTAGGTGAGCATCGTCACGCCTAGGCCCGACACAGCGGTAGAGGATGTCTTCCGCACCCCCGGGAGGCCTGAGACGGCGGACTCGACCGGCGTAATGACATTCTGGCCAATGTCCTGCGGCTGGTCGCCGGGACTGCGGGCGATCACCGTAATCACGGGGAAGTTGATGTCCGGCAGCAGCTCTTCCCGGACGCGAGTGACGGTGTAGGCGCCGAATGCGACCACAAGGACGACGGCAACGAGAACAAGCCGTGCTTTGCCGTACGAGAATTCAGTCAGCCACGAGACAACGCGACGCACTGTTGGTCCTCCGATCGTTCCGAGGGGGAAGGGTCCGGGTTCTGGCCAAGGTAACGAACCGCGCTAGTCTGCCTGCTCCCTTGACATCGTGAGTCTGACGGCTTAGATTAGGAACAGGAGTTCCGGTTCCCATCTATTATCGAGCCGGTTTCCTTCTTCTGTCAATATGGGGAACCGCCATGCCGGCTAGCTCAACCGAAGGGCTCACTCACCTGCGCGCGGCCAGGTCGGACGCCGTGGCTAACCGCGAGGCGATTCTGGAAGCGGCGCGACAATTGTTCGCGGAAAAGGGACTGGCGGCGGAGATAAGAGAGATCGCGGAGCGGGCCGGCGTCGGCGTGGGCTCGCTGTACCGCCACTTCGATAATCGCGACGGCCTCATCAGGGCCGTCATGCAGGCCGCCGCCGAAGACCTGCTGCAGAGGCTGCACGTCGCCGCCGGGCAGAAGGACCCGAAGGCGGCCCTCAGGGGAATGATTCACGCCGCGGCGAGCCTTTTCGAGCGCTTCGGCGTGCTGACGGAGGTCATGCTTCGGGGGCAACTCGAAGAACTGCCCGACCACAAGACGGGGCGCCTGTCCAGCTATACTGGTCTCACTGCCCGCGTCCTGCAACGAGGGGTGGATGAAGGCGTCTTCCGCTCTGATCTGGACATCCCCGTCGCCATCGCGGCCCTGGCGTCGATCGTCCAGTCCGGCATGCTGCTCGCGCTGGCGTCGAGACGAACCTACAGCGGCGCCGCGGATGCCGCCGCCGACTTCTTTCTGGCGGCGATAGGCGCACCGAGCTAGGAAGCCCATACCAACAGCGTGCACGGCATCGATCCGGCGATGAGCCGCGCCGCGCACGATGATGCCGCGCTCAAACGCTCACGCTGCCTCGGGCATTCGCCGCGTGATCTCCTGCCACTGCTGGGGAGAGACTCCTTCGGATACCGCTCGCGTCATGGCGTGGAATGCTTCGGGGGGCATTGCCTGCATCAGCTCTCGCAGGTAGGCCTCTTGCTCATCCAGCGTTAGCGCCTTTAGCATCCAGGGCAGCACCTGCTGCATCTGGTCGGGCGAGAAATGCGCTATCGCCCGGTTCACGATATTTGCTTGCTCCTCAATGCTGAAATGCTGCTCGATGAGGGGTACCAGGATCTCCTCTTCCTTGCGGATGTGAAGCGCCATTGCCGAGTATAGGATGACGGTCAGCCGGTTCAGGTGGTGCAGGAGATCCGTGCGCTCGCCAGCGCCTGGCGTGGCCCCGAAGCGGCTGAGGGACTGGGCGATTTCCCACATGTGGCGTTGGTCGACCTTGTGATCGAGCAGGTAGGGGGCAGAGACTGGGTAGATTCTTTCGTCCATGGCGGGGAACACAGCGTCCTCTTCGCCGTCCTCGTGGGCCTTGACAGTGTCATAAAGGAAGCTGAAGCGGCGCTCGATGTCAGCCGCGGGCCGGTCATCCGCCGGATTCAACCGCCGGACTGCGTCCTCAAGTGTCTCAAGCTCTACGCGAATCGCCTTGTGGATGTACCGGACACTGCGTATTGGGCTTTCCATCTATTCACCTCCTCAACCAACTCGGCGGAGAGACTGGCGACACCATTTCTCTCCCCTGGCCGGCTTTCCCGTCTGCAAGCCCTCGCCGACAGCACACATAATACCTTACGGGCTGGACATGAACGCCGTGTGAATTAGGGCCGGTGTACGGTGAAAAGGGTGTGGAAGACGCCGGGCTTCCTAGCTGGCGGGACTGGAGTTGAACTAGGGAAAACGCGATCCTCATTGCAGTTCCTCCTCCACCATTGCGTCTTGGACTGCTGGGCTCTTAAGGGCGTCAGTACGGGGCACCACCATTCGGGCCCAGTCAACCGCCAGTGCCCCGATTCCAACTGGCTTCAGCACATGTCCTGCTGAAAAGCGCAGTAAGGTTCGACTGCCTCAAACCACCTTGGTACTCTTGTCAGCCTCCGACCGGTGCATTTGCACCATGGCAGGGAGAGCGAAATCCGTCAGAATAGGAACCAGCGAGGTGGCCTCAACGACATCATTGACGCGGCAAGTGGCCGGTGTTAACGTGTTGGCGCTTGTATGAGGTGATGGAAGGTGGCAGAGGCAACAGCGCAGTTGAATAGCGGAACCGCCCCCGCACGGCTGCCGACAGGCTTCGCGAACGTCCTCCCGTTCCTCTACGCCGTGCGTTGGGGTGCCTGGCTCATCGCCATCATTATCATCGTCTTCGGAGACCTCCCCCAAGAGAACACGCACCATGAGCCGGTGCTGCTGGCGCTAACCTTCGCCCAGATCCTGGCCTTCACGCTGTACATCCCTCTGCTGCGATCGCGGATCCGGTTGGCGCTCGGCCGGTCGTGGGGGCCGCGCGACGACCTGATCGTGCTCGGGCTCGTCGACGTAGCGCTGGCGCTAACCGTCGTCTACTTGAGCGGCGGCTGGCGGACGCCCTACTACCACTATGCGGTGTTTGCGCTTCTGGTGCCGGCGTTCCTGGTGGGCTGGCGCCGGTCTGCCTTGCTTCTGGCGGGCTTCGCGGCCGCTTACGTGGGGATCCTGTCGACAGCCGGAGTTGGCACGGACGGTCCATGGCTCCACCAGGACACGAGCAGCCTGGCCGGTCTCCTGATCACGCCTGTGCTCGTCGTCGCTGTCGTGCAGGTCCTCTCCCAACTCTCAAGGCGCCTCGATCTGGAGCGCGAAGCCGCCTATCGCGCCTACCGCGAGACGGCGGCGCTTTATGGAGTCTCGCAGGCTACGGCGGGCATCGACGCGCCTGCGGAACTGACGGTCCAGGTAGCAGACACGTTGAAAGGCATGGATCGGTTTAGCGCGGTAGGCATCTTTGTTCTCCGAGACGACACCCGCCTTTGCCTAGAGGCAGGCTTCCGTCAGGCGGACTTGCCACCCGAGTTTGCGCTGTCGGAGCGCGAGTACCAGAGCCTGTCCGATCCCAACGGCCTAATCGAACTGAAGACGGCGAACTCTGCAGAAGGACTGATCGCTGTGCCTGTGTCCGCGCAGGGAAAGCCTTGGGGAGCGATCGCCGCTGGCTT
>JBEKDP010000110.1:0-8656 GCA_050014295.1 Dehalococcoidia bacterium
GTAGGTAGCTCAAGCCAGGGCAAGGGGAAGTGTGATGCAGGTAGCCAAGAAAGGGTTTATGGGTGGCTGCTTCGGCTGCCTAGGCGTCATGGTGGCAGCGGTAGTGGTAGCGGTAGTCACGATCGGCGCTGTCATCATAGCGGTAGCCGTATCTGAAAGTGGAGACAAGACAGCAATCGTGTCCACGCCTGCGAGAGGTGGGCAAGCGCAACCGCTTGGCACCACGCAAAAGGTGGGCGACGTGGAAGTCACTGTGAATGGCACGCGCGAAAGCTTCGGAGGACCGTACTTGCAACCCGCTGCCGGCAACAAGTGGGTAATAGTGGACGTCTCCGCGAGAAATGTCGGCAACAATCCCTACTCCCTCTCCTCACTACTGCAGTGCGACATGCGCGACGCCGAAGGTCGCAACTACAAGATTACGGTCGGCCCAGGTACCAATGGAAGCTTCGACGGCACGATGCCTGCGGGAGGAACCATTCGAGGAGAGGTCGTCTTTGAAGTGCCCCAGGTCGCCACGGGCTTGATGTTCATCTTTGGACAATCTTTCGGCACCGATCAGGCGTTTTGGGCGGTGCCTTGACCATGTGCACCGACATCACCCCAGCGCCGAAGCGCTTCGCCCAAACACCGGAACAAATACTGGGCAGCGGCTTTGTCAACCGCTGCCCACAGAAGAAGACCTACGTCGTTTCAGGCCCCTGCATCGGCAAGAGCCTCACCGACCGGCTACTCTCTACGAACGCTCGACCTCAATACCATCGTTTGAAGCGAATGCCGCTGAACAGGTTGATCACCAGAGCGATGAGCGCCGCGATAAGCAGTATCCACACGAACGCCCCCCAGTTCACGGCAAAGCCGATTAGCCATAGCACCAGCAGCACCAGGAAGACAACCCAAAGAAGCCTCGCCATCTCCGTCCTCCTTTCACTACCCGAGCATCCCAGTCTCGATTGTCGTCGCTCTTCTTCCGAACATTACCATCCTCTTCCCACCGCCACAAGTACAATTTACGCTCTCTCTATAATCACAAAATGAAGGTTGTGCCCTCCGCTGTGCCGAAACCGTGAGACACCGGAACAAACACTGAGCAGCGGCTTTATCAACCGCTGCTCAGGGAAAAGGCCCGACGTCGTTTCGTACAACACTCAATATCTTATTCTATCCTCTTCCGAACGTCACCGCTAACGTCCATCCTACCGCGGGATCAGCCGGTCCCACACGTACCTCGCCGACCCCAGAGACCGCACGACCCAGATCGACAGCACCGAAACGATAGCGAAGACCACCAGCGCAATCAGCACCGCCGGCTCCAAGATCCCGCCGAAAAGCTCGTGCGCAGGCGGCAGAATGTCCGTGAACGGCCTGATTGCTACCCCTGACAGGTGGTAGACGAACTTCACCAACCCGTTCGTGCTGTCCGCCGACCCCAGCTTGAAGAACAGCCTCAAGCCTAGCAGCCCCTCGGCCAGCACCGTTGCGCTCCCGACGATCATCGTGAACCAGTTCGCCAGGTATTGCCCCAACGTTAGCGGGCCTGGCTCCGCCATCTCTTCCCTGCCGACCATCCTCACTGGCTCGCGAGCCGCCTGCCCGTTGCCCCGAGGCGGCGCCGCTACCGGCGCTTCCCGCCTCATCTCACCGCCGTACGGGCTCGGCTCCCGTCCGACAGTCCTCTCCTCCCGAATCTCTCCTCCATATGTTCCCGTCCCTTCGGACGAGGCCCTGTGTTCAATTGTTGTCCCTCTATTTCCAGGCATTTCGCCCTCCTTTCGCCACCACTCTCGTACTTTACACCTTAGTTATGAAAGAAAAGTGAACAACGTCGCATTCCCCGTGCCGAAACCGTGAGAGACGCCTTTCGCGGCCCGAAGCTCACCACTGCCGGAGCTTTTCTGCTCGACGAACACATCACGAGCCCGCGACGCGCTTGTCGCGAACCGGCGGCGCTGAGCCCGCCCACCGCGCTCACCCGACGATGAAAAGGGCCCCCTCAACGGGAGCCCTTTTCAAGCGTCTTGCCCTTCTGGTCAGTCGCTACTGCTCGTCACAGTTGCACTCCGGCGTTGGGTGGCATTGAAACCTTAGTGGCTCGCACCTCCCCACGCAGGGCGTGGCGGTTGCGCATACCTTGCGACAGTGATCAGACGGCGTTCCCTCCGGTGTCGCCGTACCCTCGGCTGGCGTGGCAGTCGCCGTCTCGTCTGGCCCCGGCGTCGGCGTCGGTTGGACCCCGCATCCTACCGGCGGCGGCAGGTCTGGGCACGCGCCCCACATGCCAAGGCCCTATAGGCCGAGATCTGTCCGTTCGAGTCGCGGCAGCCCATTTCGGGCATCAAGCAGACCTGCTTGCCCTCGATGAGGCTCTTGAGGTAGTCCGTTGCCTCCTGAGCGTAGCACTGGTCGCCGGTTGGCGCCTGAACGCCGATGAGCCGCACCTGGTACTCGCCATTCTGCGAGGCCGGGCAGTCCTTGCCCCAGCCGTTAGCGGAGTCGGCCGTGGCGCTGAAGCTGTTCCCATCCGTGACCTGAGTTGCTGTAGCCATGATGCAGCGCATGCCGGTGCCCAGGGCAGCCGAGAGCATGAGTGCCGCGAGAAGGGGAAGGACGACAAACTTACGTCGCATGTTATACCTCCTGATAACGTCTGAACGCTGTGGTGATCATGACCCCTGCGCCGCGACCGTCATGGGCGCGGGCGAGTTCGAACGGGGGTCGGTCTGACTGTCGAGGCTGATGTCAGTTTACCTGAGCGTCTCTGCTTACTGGCGTTGTGATGGCCGCGCTACGCGGTGCAACCTGTTCATCAAGAACATCGACACTATCGCCGTTCTCCTTACACCGCCGTGCCAGCGGCGGCAACTCCCGCGGCTGCGGCCAGCCCAACGCGGACACCGTAAATCGCCGGAGCGATTCCTCGCGACGGCCCCTTACTGGCAACGGCTGGGACTACGGCTAATCGTGATGCCACGTTCAGGATGTTGGCGGCGGCGAGGGAGCGGGTGGGGTGCGAGGGTCATATGAGGCCCTTTCTGGCGAGGTGGCTGACGATCCGGTCATCAAGGTCGTTGGTGCGGAGGGCGCCCTGACGAATGGAATCCGCGAGAAGCTCGCCGACCCGCTTCTCGGTGAACTCGTCAAAGGTGCCGTGGTGACGGATGCAGTCGGCGATTCCGACGATGTCCTGAGCAGTCAGATTAGTGAGGTCGCGGTGGTGTGGGACGGCAGGAGGATATGGAGTCTGCGAACCAGTTGCTGCGATTTGAGAGGGAGAACATGGTAGGCGCTGCGCATCGACTAGGGCGAAGGCGACGTTTGAGACGAAACCGGCGTTGGCTGCGAGGCCGACGATGACCTCCTCCAAGTTGGATCTATCCGGAAGGATTTCCCAGACAGACAGGGCATTGTCGGTCGTCCTGAAGTCTCCAAGCGGGTCCGCAGGTAATGGATCAGCAGGGGCCTCGGTAGCACGGTACCATCGGTTCTGCTGGATCTTTCTTAGTAGGGTGGTCATTTACCAAGGGGATAATTCGTCGGCGATTTGTGTTAGGCGACAGCGAAGGAGGGCAATGGTTTCTGATGCAGCCGCTGTCCTGAGATGAGTGATGGCCCTGTAATCGCCGAGTGAGGCGAGTCCGAGGGCTGCTCCGGATCTGACGGAGGAATGGCTATCGCGAAGAGAAAGGACGAGAAACCAGAAGCGGGCGTTATGGTCCAAGCGGTCACGTGTTTGTGTTCGTCCCAACCAAGGAAGTATCTCGGAGAAGAGGTGGGCGGGCATGAGTCCACCAGCATAGAGGTCGTTCAGGGCATCAATGACGATATGACCATGCCTTTCGAGCAGGGTGGGGATAGTGCGTGAGAAGGCATTGTCGATACCGTCCTCGAATACTTCGTCGAGTGCCATCTGGGCGAGTTTCTGTACCTGAATTTGGATGATCGCGGATACAGTTTGTTCGATTGACAGGGGAGTCGAAGTGGAGGCGGGAAACGGATCGGGATCAAAGGGTTGTCCTTTGGTGATCGTGGCCGTAGACGCTTGGGGCACGAAGAGTGTTGGGAAAGGGAGAACATTGGTGGGAACTGTGGCGGAGTCGGGCGCTAGCGGTGATGGGCTCACGGGTGGTCACCCTCTTCTGCCAACGAAAGGGCGATCGCCGAGAATTCTGAGAGGAGGTCGTGATGCTTGTCTGGTGGAATGGGCTCAATTGTGTCCGGTTTGGTGTTGACGTCAAGCTCCAGGCGACAGGCAAAGGATGAGGGTGGTTGAGGAAGTATGGGCTCTGGGCCAGATACGTCAGGAGAGACGGTAAAGCCGAAATGTCGCATCTCCATGACGGACCAAGTGGATAGCCTGTTTATACGCGTTTGATCAGCGAGGCAATGGCTGAGGACTGGTCGATTGATTCGGTACAAGAAGTCGCTGGAGTCAGTATCGAGAGAAAATGGCAAGAAGCCAGAGAGGACGATGTAGCCTTGTTCGTGGTTCTCTACCGGCAATGTGAGGATTGCGCCCAAGGCCAAACGTAACAAGGGGGAGGGCAGAGCGCGGATCCAGGGGTCAAGCATATGGTTGAACAATCTGAGTGCTTCTGTGAAGGGGCCAAGATGCGGGATCTCGGTTGAGAAAGGAACCTCTGGATTGTTAGCCTCCAATATCCAGTCTACACGTGAGCTTTGGCAACGGAGGGTTAGTGTAGCAGGGTTGAGGTCGGGAGTGGTAGTAGGACCAGCGACCTCATCAAGGCCTTCCTTTGGTTTGGTCAAGCGGCTCTCAGGGAGCTGGCCTGCAATATTGGACCACCAGGATTCGAGGTCGATGGGGCTCATGTTAGAGTGAAACGAGGTTAGCCTGAGGGCCTGGGACCCCCAGAGGGCCAAGCGGCTCTGGTTGGATTCAGGACTCATGGTGACGCCTGAAGATGTGTCTGACGCAGGAAATTGGACCTGGGTGAGATGGGACCGAGCATCTTGAAGAAGATTGTATCACACCGTTGTTCATCGTGCGTTAGGCTTGGGAAGCAACGCATGAATAGTTGATAAGTGTATCAGTTCCGGTGTGCGCTCAAGCTTGGACGGTCAGCGTCCGGAGCGGGCTGCTTCGGAAGAAGGCGCTCTCTCAACCGCCCCACTAGCCAGGTCCGGGTGCCGCCAACCGCTTACAAATCCCCCTCAACCCTGCTATCCTGGCCTCGCACCCTTCGGAGGCAACCCAATGCGCCGTCAACCTCACCTCGTCAATCGCCGTGCCCCTCGACGCGCCCGCGCCCTGTTGCGCCCATTTCGCCCTTTTTCGACCCCATTTCGCGCCTTTTCTCAGATTCGCGTCGCCCTCGCTCAGATTCAGACCCCCCATCGAAAAAAACAATTGATATCAACCGGTCAATCAAAGCCCGACCGCTACCGCAGCCTTCGCCACACCGACCGGTCGAACACCGCCGTCAGCCCGCCCGCCGCCAGCAGCGCAATCGACGGCAGCATCGGATAGTGGAACCTCGGGTCCGCGAAGAAGGGCAACACCCCCAGCGTGAACACCGCCACCACCAGCACCGGCAGCGCCATCTCACTCCGAGGCCGTCGCAGCCACAGCAGAAGCCCTCCCGCCGCTACCACCAGCGCCCCGAAGTAGAAGCCGTTCGCCCCGTCCGCTATCTGGTCCCCGTGGGGGATCGACTCGCCGGCCTGGTGGTTCGGGATGCCGCGCAGCGCCTCCTCGTCGTCCTCCCAGAGCGCCCGTATCTTCGAGCCCGAAAGCTGGAGCTCCCTCCCCGGATGGGTGAACATGTATCCCAGTCCCTCTCGCAGTAGGAGGTTGTTCACCGCCACCTCCTGCCTCTCGGGCGGCAGGTAAGCGTAGCGCAGCGACGCCCAATCGCCGGCGCCGATCACCATCTTGCCCGTCGCGTCCTCGTAGTTCCCGACATACAGGTTGCCGCCCTCATTCGTGCTGATGAACACGAAGCTGCCCATCGTCCTGTAGTTCCGGATCGTCCACGGCACGATGACCGCAACGGCAACCACCGAAGCCAGCGCCGTCCACCGAGCGACGCGCCCCCAGCCACAGCGGCGCAGCCACCAGAAGACTGCCGCCAGCGGTATCAGGAAGAGGCCCTGTCCCCGCACCAGCGATGCCGCCCCAATCACGATGCCCAGCCCGACGACCAGCAGGACCGCGGTCTTCCCGCGCCGCCGCGACGCCAGCAGAACGAGGAGCGTGGCAACGACCGCCAGAAACGTGAAGGTGACCTCCGAGAGCACCAGCGACGAGAAGAAGACATGCCCAGGGAATACCGCCAGCAGCAGGCCGGCAGCGATCCCCCCCTTCTTGCCGAGGATCAAGCGACCAATGAAGTAGAGCGCAACGCAGGTCAGGGCGCCGAGGGCGATGTTCGCGCCCCAAGCAATCGCCACGTGCGCCCCGAACAGCCAGAAGAGCCCGGCGAGCAGGAAGGGGTATCCCGGTGGCCAGTAGGCGGTCGCGATGTCAGTGAAAGGGAACCAGTAGCCGATACCGTGCGCTATGTTCACGCCGGAGGCGTAATAGAAGACCGGATCGTTGAAGGGGCGGCCGTCCATCGGATTCGACGGGGCGTAGGCAACCCAGACGCTGCGGGCGGCGAGGGCAACGACAAGCACGAGGCCCGCCCAGGCGACGGTAGAAAGCAGCCTTCGGTTTCTCATTTGGGAGACCCGGGCCCATAGGGCGCGGGAAGACGAACGCCGCCGCCCATCACAGACCATCCTTCAAGTTCGACGTGTGCCGCCATCATAGCCCAAATGAGGGTCTTCCCGACAGTGACGCGAACTCGTTGACAGAGAAGAACTGGTGTTCTATTCTACGCTCCGTTCAATCCCCAAGCTGAGGAGGTACGGGATGGCTGATGACGAACTCTCAGACCTGCAGGAACAGCTAGCGGAGGCGCGGGCCGAGCTCGACCGCCTCCAGACAGCGGCGGCCGATAGCCAGGCGCAAGCGCTCCACTTTCAGGAGCAGAACGCCGAGGCGCGCCGACAGCTCGGTGCCGCTCAGGCGGAGTTGGCCGCCGAACGGAAGCGGTTCCAAGGGCTAGACGGCGAGTTCTCGACGACACAAGCCGCTCTGGCCGCCGCCCAAGAAGAAACCGAAGCGCTTCACGCCCGCCTCCAGGCCGCCGCCGGGAAGTACCGAGAGGCGCTTCTGGCGGCGGCCCCCGAACTACCGGCGGATCTGATCAACGGCGAGACAATCGAAGAGGTGGCGGCATCAGTCGAGCAGGCGCGGCAGACGGTGCGCCAGGTCCGCGAGCGACTGGAGTCGCAGGTGCAGGCGGGACGCGTTCCCATGGGCTCCCCTCCGCGCGGCGCGCCCGACCTCTCGGCCCTCAGCCCCGTCGAGAAGATCCGCCTCGGCCTCAGCCAGAGGTAGCCGAGAGTGTAGCCCCACGGTCTCTGGACAGCATCTAGCGCCCACACGCAATTCAATCGAAGGAGGAAAACGTGGCACTTACCCTTGCCGAAGCATCGAAGCTGTCTAACGACGTCCTTCTCGCAGGCGTCATCGAGACAATCATCAAAGACAGCCCCATCCTGCAGTCCCTGCCCTTCATCGAGATCGTGGGGAACGGGCTGACGTACAATCGCGAAAACGCCGCCGCGTCGGCCGCCTTCTACGACATCGGCGACACTTGGACCGAGAGCACGCCGACCTTCACTCAGATCACGGCGGTCCTCAAGATCGTCGGCGGGGACGCCGACATCGACAACTTCCTTCTCGCTACCCGCAGCAACCTCCAGGACCTGGAGGCGGCAGTCGTCCAACTCAAAGCGAAGGCGGTGCGCCAGAAGTTCGAGGACACGTTCATCAACGGTGACACAAGCGTCGATACGAAGTCGTTTGACGGCATCGACAAGCTCACGGACGCCGGCCAAGTCGTGAGCATGGGCACGAACGGAGCAACCCTAACGCTCGGAAAGCTGGACGAACTGATCGACCAGATAAAGGGAGGCAAGCCCGACATCCTGCTGATGAGCAAGCGCAGCCGACGCACGTTGAACAACCTGGCTCGCAGCGCCGGCGGCTTCCTGGAGAGCGACCGTAACGAGCTCGGGCAGATGATGCAATTCTACGATGGAATTCCCGTCGGCATCTGCGACTACGTCTCCGATGCAAAGACAGTTGGGACGAGCAGCGACTGCTCGACGATCCACGCCGTGCAACTCGGCGAGGGTGCCCTTTCTGGGCTTACGGCGCCCGGCGGGCTACAGGTGGAACGCGTAGGCAGCCTGGAGACGAAGGACGCCACGCGGACGCGCGTGAAGTGGTACGTCTCGCTGGCGCTGTTCAACACGCTGAAGCTGGCGAAGCTCACCGGCGTGCGGCCGTAGCGCCGACGCCCTTGCCATCACACCGAAGAGCCCCTACCACTACGGCGGGGGCTCTTCGCTTAGCCTAATAGTTGGGAAGGACTCCGTCAGCCCGCTAGCCGGCGCGGAGGCGGCGCCAGGCGAACCAGCCCACGCCGCCAACAACGACGACCACGGCGACGACTATCACGGCAATGATACCGGCGTTCGGCCCGGACGAACCGCCCCCTCCCGTCGCGGCCGTGGGATTTGCGGTCGCCTTACCACCGGGCGTCGCCTTGGCTGCGGTTGCAGCCTTCGTAGCAGCAGCGGC
>JBEKDP010000111.1:0-6404 GCA_050014295.1 Dehalococcoidia bacterium
GGATATCTGAGGGAGTAGTCCGATGTGTGTCTACGATTCCAAGAGTGGCCTCTGGCTCCCTGATCTCTATTGCTTGGCCGGATTCAAAGTGGTCGAGAAATGCCATGGCCTCCACCGAGGCCATGGTGGTTTCACATATCCGATCCAGTCGCTGCGAATTGACCCGAACGCCATTCCCGGCGACCGTGAGCGCTGCCTCCATTTCGTCTTCAGCCCGGAGACTGCGGAGGAGAACCTTCTGGGCTCTTACGGGAGCCACGTACTGTTCTGTGCATTGATCCCTGGCCATATGTGGTCACACGGAGATTCCGGCGGCCACTGTCTACACGGAGATACAACGGTGCCTCTGGGCTGCCTCACCTGTGGCGAAGGGGATCTGGTGCCGGACCTGCCGATGCTCCCAGGGCCATGTCTTCGGGAGACCGCGCCAGTTGATCCGCTGGGGTGGCTCAAGAGCCTGCCCGTGGTTGCTTCATAGCTCAGAAGGAGGAAGTTGATGAAAGTCCGCGCGGTTCCTATCGGGGAGCGAGAGATTTGCCACTTGCTCAGGCAGGCCCCACCGGCGATGCCGGCCAGTATCCCCGGCCCAAGCTGGCCCGCCGCCCATCGCCTCTCAGCCAACTTCTGGTGGCTTTGGGCTGCGGGCACATTCGTTCCCTTGGCCGCCGCTCTGATCTTGATTGCTGCGGGGACGTCCGCTTCTATTGTCGCTCCCCTGACCGTAGTCGGCGCGGGCTGCGCAGCCATCAACATACTTCTGGCGATTGGGACGGCTGGCTATTCGACTGGTGAGCTTGCAGCAGTGGGCCGGGGAGTGGCTCTTGTCACCGGTTGGGGTGGCGTTATCCTGCTAGTGGCAGCGGTCGTCACGGCCCTGCTCATCGTGGTCATCGGCCTATTCGTTATGGCGGCGATCGTCGTTGGGCTGGCCGGCGCATCAAACAATTAGCATTGGGAGCTGCCAGACAGTATACTCTCCCATGCAATGAGTGGCCGCGGGCCAGAGGTTGTTCGTAGGCGGATTGAGGCGCTTTGCCGGTCGGGCGCGGGATTTCCGTCGCTCCTGATAAACACCGGCGTGTCGTACAGCTTGTTACTCTCATCAGCGACTCAGCGCTGATCTGGCTTTGCATTGCGGCGGTCATGGTCGCCTTTGTGCTGATCCCCTTGCTGTTCGCGGACATCTTCCTTATGAGCGCCACGGGGGCGCGCCCGTTCCGGCAGGGAGAACCCTCATGGCTTCATCGAACGGCGCGTGACCTCCCCCTCCAGGCAGGTATCAAGAACCGGAGGTGCTGATATCAGACCAAGGGGCGCCAAACGCTCGCTCGAGCGGGAAAGTAACTCTGAACAGACGTGGGGAGGTAGAACACCATGGTGAGCCAGGTAGCCACGCAAGTCGTCACCGCGAGTATACAATCGCAGTCAACCGAGGAATTCGTTCTGTTTCTCATTCCCAGTTTCTTGGCTCGTTCACCGGACCCCGGGCACGCTGTGCTGAACAGCGGTGAGTTCTCGCGCTTCATGCGCTCCATGGGCGACGAAGGGGATGTTCAGGCCGGGCTGGAGTTCTTAGCCTCCGTTCAACCCCAACTGGACCGGCGTGGCGTCTGCTACACATCTCTCGTGGCCGCAGGCATGATCCTGGCTGTTGGCGCCCTGGATACGTCATGTGATTTCTACACCGAGGCCTTGAAAACGCCGCTGCGGGAACACGAGGACATGTGGTGGGCGGTTCATGCCGGAGTCCTCGGGTTGTGTATCCGCGTAGCCAGAATACCGCCCGAAGCCGTGAAGCCTTTCAGTAGCCGGCCCGACGCCACATCTCTGAATGATGTGATCAGCTATCTCGGCACCTACGCCAAGTTCACCAGTGAAGGCATGGAACAGTCGATCTTGGAGCCTCGCCGCGAGCTGCTTCGTGTGTTCGCGACAGCCTCCCATGCTCTGTATCGCGCCGCCGAACTTCGACCGGACCGCACCGGTGCAGTCGGGCGCTTCAGAGATCAGTGGATGAACGAGCACCTTACCCAGGACCAGCGCTCGTTTTTCCTCAGAGAGCGAAGGAGCAGAGCCTTGGAACTGGCAAGATTGGTGGACACACTGACCAAAGGCCGGTGGCAGTTTCTGCCGGCAGTGGCGCAGATTGAACGAATGTGGGCCGAGGCCTACGAAAATATGTGAGTGACCAGTGGGGTCACGGTCTTGGAAGCAAGAGGCCGTCGGGGAAAGAATCGAGAAGGAAGGCGAATTTGCGCGCATCACGAGATCGGCCCAGGAGAGGCTAGACCGCCGGCCGGTGTTCAGACGCCTCTCTACAACTCCGAGAGGCTCAAGGGCAGCGCCGACGGCAAGTTGCCGCATCAATTCTGGAGCATCATGTCGGGATCGCGAGATGATAGATGGTCCGACAACCGCGATCGCCGCAGCCCCCGGTTTCAGTACTCGCTGTAGCTCGCACAAGAAAGCCTGAAGATCAGAGACATGACGGCGGGTGACACCACGATAAGACGGCAAAGAAATGCTTCGGTTCAGAGCGTCCTCTACTGACGCCGGCAGTCCATCGGGACTTCGGAGGCACCGAGTCACTAGATCTCCTGGCTCCGAGGCACCGAGTGACTAGGTCTCCTGTCTCCGAGGCACGGAGTCCTCGATGGCCCGTCTCCGAGGCAAGGTATTGGGGAAGCCATCAAAATACGGATGGAATACTGAGGACCAAGGCATGATGCCAAGCACCTCGAAGGCGCGGGCACTGCCTGCCTGATGACGCACGCACTGGTCGCTCAAGTCGGCGGTCGTGCGGCCTCGCTCAAGGACCCGCAGCTAAGAAGGTCGCGCCGGCAACGACGAAGACCATAGCCACGGATGCACCTACCGGAGGTGCCAAGAACAGCGGAGCGAGGGAGCCGGCGGCGCATAACACCGTACCGACGAAAACGGTCCATCTGAAGGGAGAGAGATACTCCCATTCCATCCCTCCGCTGTCCAACAGCTGACGATTCTGATCGAAACGTGCCAACATCTCAGAATAGTCGAAGGGCCGGCCCAGGACAGTATCCTTCCGGTGTTCGACCTGCTCCCAGAATCTCTTTCTGTATGGAGACGATATGCCGAGATCGCGCACAAGACTCGAGTAGAACGTCCTTTGCAGCAGATAGGGGTCCATGCTCTGTAGATTCACTGCGCCTAGCAAGTCAGAAGCGGACAGTAGTGCTTGGAAGTAGCCCATTCTGTCTACTTCAGCAGCAACCTGCTGTGCAGTCGCGAGAAGGTCCGACTTTGCAGCCTCGTACTGTTCAACTCCCTGGCCGTCGGCAAGCCCGGCGAGGACAGCAGCACCCGGCAGACCCCTTGCGGCCTCGATCGTCGCATGAGACAGGCGGCTCTCCACCCATAATCTTCTCGTGCGCCAATTGCCGTCGAATGCCACCGTAAACTCATGGAGCTTCTCTACGCTGCGAATCCGCTCCTCCAGTGTGACGAGTTCGATTGGGGGTCTCATGATGCTCGAATCCTCCAACGCAGCTTGACACGGGCCGAGCGGTCTGTCGCCTCCGCGCTCGTTGGGCCAGGCGCCACCTCACCTCAACTCAGCTTCCCAGACCTCGTCTCTCTTCAGCGTGAATTTGGCGTAGTTGTATTCGTCCAGGACCTTCGCCAATGTGTGCCCGCACCTCGTCAACGTTTCGATCGCCGTCTCACGGGTTAAACCGTGAGCAGCAGCGATTTGTCCCAACGCAATGACGGCGATCTTCTGCATTCTGGGCAGAAACCTCTCAGCGTAATCCTCACCTGAGCCCGAGACCGCGTAGCCGAGCTCGATTAAGTCGTCCCACATCACAAACAGTCCGGGATGCAGCGAATGGAGAATCTTCGACGTGGCTGTCGTCTCGTTCCGGGAACCGCAGGTTGCAATCGTCTTGAACATGCCGGCGATGCGCGTGCGCGTCTCTTGATTCGTCAGTTCGACGGTCAGAATGTCGTCATTCAGCAGACCACGTCCCGTAGGCTGTACCCCTCGAATGGCTTTGAGCAAGCGCCCGCACTGTTCCGGCGAGCTTTCGTAATGGGACGACCACTGATTGAGGAAGAGAATAAGGCGGTCGATTTCGCTGCTAGTGATGGTGCGCGGTTCCCTGTCGAAGGATAGTCTCGTGAAAGCTCGGTATTGGTCGTAGAACGACGCTCTCGGTTCCAGCCTATGGAACAAGTCCGAGCCCGTTAGGATTGCACTGTACAGCACGAAGCAGCCCCTCTTTCACGGCTTGTTTCCGCCCCTCTATGTGAGCGCTGCTGGCCAGCCGAGAGGCTGGATGTCAGTCTGACTCCCAGGTCACCGCAATGCCCAGCATCTCGAACCCCTGAACTATCTTCTCTTTGAGCACGTCCACAGGGACACCCGCCCCACTGTTCACTTCAATCGTGACTCTTAGTTCGGCGCCGGCGTCCTCCTCCTGCAGTGCCTTGAATAGATATGGCTGCAGGTTGCTCGTCTTGGCGATCGGCAGCGACTCGAACCGGAGCGTAACCCGGCTGAGGCGCTGCGGCGGTGGGATCGGAGGCGCCGGGGGCTTGCCGCCCGGAGTGGGACCCGGAGGTGGCGGCGGTGGAGGTCCTTCGATGATTCCCAGTTGCCTGCGAATCTCTTCGCGCAACGCACCCCTGACGAGCGAAGCCGTGCCATCGAACAGCGCAACGACGCCGTCGAGATCGCCAGGCTTCTCGATGAGCTGCTGATAGGTCCGCGTGTTGTTGTCGCCGATGGCTACGGCCCACAGGTCCTGGGCTATTCCTTCGCGGGCACAAGCGCGCAGTGTCTCGTCCCGTCTCGTCAGGATGGGGAGATACGTCCACTCTAGGAAGCGACGGCTGAGCTCGCCCAGTTCGAGGGGCGCCTCGGGGTCCTTCCAGACCTGCGGCGCGATCTTGGAGTTGAAGTAGACTGCGCCCATGCCCGAAAGGATCTTGGGGTTGCCGTAGTCCGAGCTGGACAGGCGATCTGCTGCCCGTTGCGCGATGCTTTCGCTCTTGGTAGCGGGATCGGCAAGGGTGATCATCTTCAGCCCCTGCGTATCCGGGTGGAACACGTAGCAGCAGGCGGTCACTAGGCTGGTTCGCAGACTGTCCTTCTTGTCATTGAACTCGCTCTCCAGCCCCTTAAGTTCCAGCTTGTCGACCTCAAGCGACTTCTTGGCCGTGCCGGAGAGGACGCTTTCGTATCCCATCACCCTCCGCATCGCATCCCCGGCAGCGCTCCACTTCTCAGCATCGGGAGCGACGAGAATGAGCGCGTTGCGCCACTGGCGCAGACCGCCGCCTGATTTCTCCCACAGCTTTGTTATCCGCTCGACGGCGGCGCCGTTCTCGCTGCCAAGCGCGAACTTCGGGTCGAGGATGGCGATGACGGGCTCGGGCCTGTCGGCTATCGCATCGTCACTCGCGGCCCATGACAATACGCGAAACCCTTCGACACTCCCAGCCGCAGCCTCCAGGGCCTGGCGAAGCCGCTCCGCGACAGCCGCAACAGGCTGCGCATCGCCAGTCTCGCTGATTATGCGGTAGATGTTAGGCTTCGTCTGGAAGCGTCGAAGTTCACCTTCGCGATGGACGTACCACAGCGACTGCTCCAGCGTCCCCAGCACCTCCGTCGGGTATTCCGGCCCCACGTTCGGCGCGACAGTCCCCAAAGTCAGCTCCGAGGGCAGCGCCCCCGGCTGCGTGCGCCCACCGAACGAGTGCATGAGCAGAGTCGTGGCGACGCCGCGGGCCACGTGGTATCGCTCGTAATCGCTCCCGCGCTTCTGGTCCAGCATGTCGGCGTGAGCGTCACCGCCGATGATGTCGGTTGCCACCACTGCATCGTAGCCGCCGCCAGGACCGGCAGCGCTCACGACTTTCGTCCGTATGCGCTCGCGCTCCAAGTTGACATGGGCCGACTGGATGGCGTACGCCTCCCGCGTGTTCACCCACTGGTCGGCGACGACGCTGGCCAGGAGCTGGAGCACGGCGCGCGTGCGCGGGAAGTCCGACGCCGTCGACCACTTCTTGTAGAGGACGTCGATCAGTTCGGGATGCAGCGGGTAGGCATCGATTTGGTGCTGCTGGTACTCGGCGGACAGGATAGACGCGTCGTACAGCCCGCCGGTGCGCTGGTAGACCTCGCGATACATCTTCGCTACACGCTCGGCGGCCTGCCGGTCGACGCTCTTGAACAGCCGCTTGCTCATGAGCGTGTAGACTTCGTCGTCGTTCACCGGCGTGCGTTTGGAGACGACGCGGTCGGCGCGAGGTTGCAGGTCCGCCAGCACGCCCAGCTCCCGCTGCGTCTGCTCGGGGTCGAGGCCGCCGAACTCCTTGACGCTCTGCGGCAGCGATATCAGCACGCAGGCGCCCGGCACGTTGCC
>JBEKDP010000112.1:0-6368 GCA_050014295.1 Dehalococcoidia bacterium
TGAACCTGATCTACGTCGACGCGACGGAGCGGTTCCTCGCGGCGCTCGCCGACGTGACGGATCCGGAGACGAAGCGGCACCGCGTCGGCGAGGAGTTCATCCGCGTCTTCGAGGAGGAGGCGGGCAAGCTGGGACGCGTCGACTTCATGGTGCAGGGGACGACGTACCCGGACGTCATCGAGAGCGCATCGTCGCCGACGGGAGACGGGGCAGCGGCCAAGATCAAGACGCACCACAACGTCGGCGGGCTGCCCAGCGAGATGAAGCTTGGTCTCATTGAGCCGCTGCGCTACCTGTTCAAGGACGAGGTGCGACAGGTAGGGCTGGCGGTCGGGCTGCCGGAGGAGATGGTATTCCGCCAGCCGTTCCCCGGGCCGGGGCTGTCGATCCGGATCATCGGCGAGGTGACGCCGGAGAAGCTGGAGACGCTGCGGGCCTGCGACTGGGTGGTAATGAACGAGATCAAGAAAGCGAAGCTCTACCGCGACCTCTGGCAGTCGTTTGCGGTGCTGACGGACAGTCGGAGCGTTGGCGTGATGGGCGACTTCCGCACGTACGGCCACGTGGTCGCGCTGCGCCTGGTGACGGCAGAAGACGCGATGACGGCGGACTGGGCACGGCTCCCCTACGACTTGCTGGCACGCATCTCCAGCCGGATTGTGAACGAGGTGCCCGGCGTGAACCGGGTGGTGTACGACATCACGTCGAAGCCGCCCGGCACGATTGAGTGGGAGTAGTCTTCTTCCATTCCGAGCCTGCGTTGGTCTGCCGCCTTGCGCTTACCCCCGAGCCGTTAGAGTAAGGAAACCATTCGCGGGCGGGCGGGTGGGAAGATGGTCGCGAATGTTCGCAGAAGCGGAAGCGCCTTCTGCGGGCAGCGTCGTCAACATTCCTTCCAGACGCACCATCTTGCCACTGGCGGCGGCAGGGGCTACCATCAGGGCGGCGGATCGACCGCCAAACCCACACGAGCGTAGAGGAAGCGTTTGCGAGTTCTGATCGTCGGCGCGGGCGCGCGTGAACATGCCCTCGCCTGGAAGCTGCGCCAGTCGCCGCGCCTCGACGCGCTCTACGTCTCCCCCGGTAACGCCGGCACCGCCCGGATCGCCGATAACCTCTCGACTAAGGCAGACGACGTCGACGGCATCGTGCGCACGGCGCAGGAGCAGCGCATCGACCTCGTCGTCGTCGGGCCAGAGGAGCCGCTGACGCTCGGCCTCGTCGACCGGCTTGACGCCGCTGGCATCGCCGCGTTCGGCCCCAGCAAGGCGGCCGCCGAGATCGAGGCGAGCAAGGTGTTCGCCAAGGACGTGATGGTTCGCCATGGCATCCCGACCGCCAGACACGCAAGCTTCGAGTCGATGCTGGAGGCCGGCAACTACATCGCGCAACACCGGGAGCCACTGGTAATCAAAGCGGACGGCCTGGCCGCCGGCAAAGGCGCCATCTTGACACGCGACGCCGCCGAGGCGCTGGACGTCGCGGACGCGCTGCTCTGCGACGGCGTCTTCGGCGAGGCGGGCCGACGCATCGTCGTTGAGGAGCGCCTGACGGGCCGCGAGACGTCGGCGCAGGCGTTCACGGACGGTCGCAGCGTCATCTCGATGCCGCTGTCGTGCGACCACAAGGCCGTCTTCGACTACGACGAGGGGCCGAACACGGGCGGCATGGGCGCCTATAGCCCGCCCGGCTGGCTCACGCCGGAGACTGTTGATTGGATAGACGAGCACATCACCCGCGCCAGCGTGCGCGCCATGGCGGAGGAAGGACGCCCCTATCGCGGCGTCATCTACCCGGGGCTGCTGGTCACCGAGCAGGGGCCGAACGTGCTGGAGTACAACTGTCGCTTCGGCGACCCGGAGACGCAGGCGATTCTGCCGCGCCTGAAGAGCGATCTGCTGGAGATACTGTGGGCGGTCGCGAGCGAGCGGCTGGGGGAGGTCGACGTTGCATGGCGGGAGGAGCCGTGCGTCGCCGTCGTGCTGGCGTCGGGCGGCTATCCGGGCAAGTGCGAGACCGGCTTCGCCATCGAGGGGCTGGACGATGTCGACGACGATGTTATGCTCTTCCATGCCGGCACTAGGCGGGACGACGACGGGCGGATCGTGACGAACGGCGGGCGCGTGCTGACGGTCGCGGCGCTGGGAGCGACGCTGGAGGAGGCGCGGCGGAAGGCGTACGCGAACGTGGAGCGGATACGCTGGCCGGGCGTGCACTACCGGCGCGACATCGGGGGGCGTCGGGGACGGCCGAGGCCGGAATGGCTGGAGGTACCATGACAGGACGTCTTGTTGCCGTTGTGATGGGGTCGAAGTCGGATGGGCCGACGATGCAGGAGTGCCTCGACACCCTGGAGAAGCTCGGCATCGCCTGCGAGACGCACGTCATCTCTGCCCATCGCACGCCCGACAAGGTGCGCGAGTTCGCGCAGGGAGCGGCGGAGCGCGGCATCCGCGTGATCATCGCCGGCGCCGGCGGCTCGGCGGCGCTGCCGGGCGCGATCAAGGCGTACACATCGCTGCCGGTCATCGGCGTCCCGCTCGCGTCAAGCGATCTCAATGGCGTCGACGCCCTTATGGCGATCGCGCAGATGCCGCCGGGGGTGCCGGTCGCGACGGTCGCCGTCGGCAAGTGGGGCGCACGCAACGCCGCCCTCTTGGCCGCCGAGATCCTCGCCCTCAGCGATGAGACTGTTCGAAAGGCCTACGAGGACTACCGCCAGCGGCTCGCGTCGCGGTAAACTAGGGCCAGCAGGCAGGCGCCCGCACTTCACCTCAGCGAACAAGGGAATGTTCAGGCTCAACGACGAAGCTACGCCCTTCGAGATGTTCCCCGGCATCGTGCGCCGCGCGCTGACCGGCGGCGAGCGCATGACGCTGTGCGAGATCACGCTGTATAAGGATGCCGTCGTGCCGCTGCACAGCCATGAGGATGAGCAGGCAGGGTACGTCATCCGAGGCCGCATGCTGTTCAAGATCGGCGAGGAGGAGCGCGAGATAGGCGCCGGCTACGGCTACCTGGCGCCGGGCAACGTCCCGCACGCGCTGACCGCGCTGGAGGACAGCTTGATCGTCGAGGTGTTCTCGCCGCCGCGAAAGGGGTATTTGGACTCATGATCCCGAAGTACTCGCGACCGGAGATGGCCGCCATCTGGTCGGACAGGGGGAAGTACGACCGCTGGTTGCAGGTGGAGATCGCCGTCTGCGATGCCTGGGCCGAGCGCGGCGACATCCCCAAGGAGGCGGCCGAGAAGATACGTGGCGCCCGCTACAACCTGGAGGATTTCGAGCGCTATCTGAAGGAGATCCAGCACGACGTCATCTCCTTCCTGCGGAGCGTCGCCGACAGCCTGGGCGAGGAGTCGCGCTACGTGCACATGGGACTCACGTCGTATGACGTGGTCGACACGGCACTGGCCATGCAGCTCAGCGACGCCAGCGACATCCTCCTGCGCGACCTCGGTGCCCTAACCGAGGTGGTCGCGGAGAAGGCGCGGCGGTACAAGGACACACTGATGATGGGCCGAACGCACGGCGTCCACGCGGAGCCGATCACCTTCGGCCTCAAGCTCGCGGGCTGGGTCGACGAGCTGCGACGCCAGGAGCGTCGCCTCGCCGACGCGCGGGCGGAAGTGGCCGTGGGGAAGGTGAGCGGCGCCGTCGGCAGCCACGCCACCGTGCCGCCGGAGATCGAGGAGGCGGTGTGCGGGCGCCTAGGCCTCGGCATCGAGCCGATCAGCAGCCAGATCGTGCACCGCGACCGGCACGCTCGCTTCGTGACGACGCTGGCGATCCTGGCGTCGTCGCTGGAGAAGTTCGCGACGGAGATCCGCCACCTGCAGCGGACGGAGGTCCTCGAGGTCGAGGAGCCGTTTGAGGAGGGGCAGGCGGGCTCCAGCGCGATGCCGCACAAGCGCAACCCGGAGAAGTGCGAGCGCGTCTGCGGCCTGGCGCGCGTGGTTCGCGGGTACGCCGTCACGGCGATGGAGAACGTCGCTTTGTGGCACGAGCGCGATCTAACGGACTCCGCGCCCGAGCGGGTGATCCTGCCCGACGCTTGCCTCGTCGTCGACTACATTCTGGACCTGTTCACGTACGTCATGCGGGGCCTGCAGGTCTACCCGGAGCGGATGCGGGAGAACCTGGAGCTGACGCAGGGGCTGGTCTTTTCGTCGCGGGCGCTGGTGGCGCTGACCAACAAGGGGCTGAGCCGTCTGGACGCGTACAAGATAATTCAGACGCACTCGATGCGGGCGTGGAAGGAGCGCCGGCCGCTGCGAGGGCTGCTGGACGCGGACCCGCAAGTGACCGACCGGCTATCCGCGGCGGAACTGGACGCGATATTCGACTACAGCGTCTACACGAAGTACGTCGACCACTCCTTCAAGCGGGTCAACCTGCTGCAATGACTGCGCCCACCGACGATCTGCGCCGACCCAGGGACCTAAGTCAGATCATCGACACGGCGCTGCGCCTGTACCGGCAGAACTTCGGCGAGTTTGTGGCGATAGCGGCGGTTACGCTGCCGCTGGACGTCATCAGCGCCGGGGTTTCGCTTGCCATCGCCAACACGGTTGTGGCGACGGTGGTTATGGTGCTGCTGGATATCCCGAGCTTCGCGATCGCCATCGTTGCCGGGGCAGCGGTCGCGCGGTCTGTAGCCGATACGGGGGAGGGCCTCGCTCCCGACTTCTACCGGGCATACCGCGAGGTGCTGCCGCGGCTCCGTGACCTGCTGCTGGCAACGGTGCGCGTGTTTGGCATTGTCCTTCTGCTGTCGGTCACCATCATCGGGATACCTTTCGCCGTCTACCTCGCCATCCGTTGGGCGTTTTTCTCGCAGGCGATCGTTATCGACGGGCGGTCCGCGAAGGAAGCTCGTGAGGCGAGCTCCCGCATCGTGGAGGGTTTCTGGTGGCGCGCTTTTGGGATACTGCTAGTCATCGGGCTGCTTGCGGCCATTCCGACGTTTCTCGTCAGCGCGGTGTTCGCGCCGGCCGCTCCGATTGCGGGCAGCCTAGCAAGCTCCGTCGTCGCGGTGGTGGTGCTGCCGTTCAGCGCAGCGGCGGCCACGCTATTGTTCTTCGATCTATCCAGCAGGGAGCATGAGCGTGTCGGCGTTGCCTGATGCCACGGGCCGAGGAGGATGAAAGAGGGATGACTATCGTGCCCGGCCAACTGCGGAGGCCCATGGTCTTGGAAGAGATCCTTGGCGGTTCCCTGTCCCTTTATCGTCGGAATCTGGGAATGTTTCTGGCGATCGCGGCTGTTGCTGTTCCCGTTGGCCTCGCCGCCATCATCGGCGAGACGGCGATTCGCCGCGCCGGGGGCAACGCCACCGCCACGGCGCCTCTCTGGCTTGCAAACGCAGCCGTCGGACTGATTGTCACGGGAGCGCTTGTTCATGCCATTGCGAATGCGGTCGACGGCTGCGCAGTCGGGTTCGTGCGTTCCTACAGGCAGGCGCTCGATCATTTCGGCAGTCTGTTTTTCGCGTCTCTGCGCATCTCTGGAGTCATTCTTCTGATCGCCTTTCCAGCGTTCTTCATTTCCGTCGGGTTCTTCATTGCCCTTTACCGCTGGGCGCTCATCCCCGTGGTACCACTTGCCGCGCTCGCGTTGTGTGTGATCGTCTATTTTCTCGTGCGGTGGGCGTTCTATGTGCAAGCCGTAGTCATCGAGGATGCCGACTCGCCCGGAGCACTCGGGACGAGCGCCCAAATCGTGAAAGGCGCGTGGTGGCGCGCCTTCGGCATCCTGTTCACCACAGCGATCATCGTCACTGTAATTCACTTGCCCAACTTGCTTATCACGTATACCGTCTCACGGCCCGCCGGCCAGGTGCTCGCCGCGATCGTCGGAGCGCCATTGCAGCCCTTCGGCGCGGGGGTGGTCACGCTGTTGTTCTTCGATCTTTCTAGCCGGGAGAGCGAACGTGTCAGTATTACTTGAGACCAACCTGCCCAACCTGTATTCGCGCGGCAAGGTGCGCGATACGTACGACCTCGGTGACGACCGCCTCTTGATGGTGGCGACCGACCGGATATCGGCGTTTGACGTGGTCCTCCCGAACGGGGTGCCGCACAAGGGAGCGGTCCTCACGCAGCTCTCGGCGTTCTGGTTCGAGAAGACGGCGGGGGTGCTGCCCAACCACTTCCTGCGCCTCGTCAGCAACTGTGACAACGCCGATCTTCCGTTCGCCTGCTCGCAAGAGATCGCCGGGCGGTCGATGATCGTGAGAAAGGCACAACGGCTGGATATCGAGTGCGTCGCGAGGGGCTATCTCTCGGGCTCCGGCTGGGTCGACTATCAGAAGACGGGCACGGTGTGCGGAATTCCACTTCCTAAGGGGCTGCGCGAGAGCGAGGC
>JBEKDP010000113.1:0-6337 GCA_050014295.1 Dehalococcoidia bacterium
GCGTTTGGCTCGAAGCTGAGCGCCAGTTGTTGCTTGCGCACCTCAACTTGATGCTGCTTGAGTTCCTCTTCGATGAGCTGCGAGATCTCGGGATCGCTGCCCGGCATGACGTTGTCCGAAGCCTCCACGAGCGTTACTGCCGCGCCTGCGGCATACAGAGACTCAGCCATCTCCAGGCCGATGTAGCCTGCCCCGATGATCGCCGCTCGCCGAACGCCTCTCGCTCGGATGAACTGCTTGGTGGCTACGCCGCCTTCCAGGGAGCGGAGCGAGAATACGCCTGCAAGAGCTAGCCCGGGGATATTGGGACTGACGGCCCGAGCGCCCGATGCGATGATCAGCTTGTGGTAGGAAAGCGCCGTCTTCTCGCCTGTCAGAAGGCTTGCCACTTCTACGGCGCGACCTCCCGGGTCGATGCCCTTCACTTCGTGCTCGGTCCGCACGTCGATCCGGTGCTCGCCACTATAGTACTCCGACGTGTGCAGAACGAGGCTGCCTTCCTCTTCCACTACGCCGGCAACAAGATAGGGGAGGCCTCCGAGGACGAAGGAGACGTACGGGCCCCGCTCGAGGATGACTACTTCCCAGTCGGGCTGGAGGCGGCGAGTCGCCAAGGCGGCACTTATGCCGGCAGTGCCTCCTCCGATGACCACTAGCCTCTTGCTCTGTCGGTTCATACCCCGTTTCCGCGCACGACCAACTGGTTGGAGCCGTTGAGGGTATTATAGCAGCATCGAACGCCGGTAAGCGCGTGGAGTGGCCAGGGCCTCAAGGGTCTTTGGCGAGAGGACTAGGCAGTTTCCTGGAGCCGCTCCTCGCCGTGGTACTCTGCGAGGCGCGCCTCCGCCACCGCAATCAGTTCTTGGGCCGATTCGGCGTCATCAGGGCAGGTGGCGGCACCCAGCAAGAGGTGGGGGACGGCCCTATCGTCGCCATCATGAGCGGGCCTCAGTTTTGACACGCGAGAGGCGATGCGCATCTGAGTGGCAACGGCGGCTTGGTATTCGGTCTCCGGCAGAAGGACGGCGATGCTCGCGTCTCCATAGCCGGCGAGGATGTCGGGGCCTCTGATCTGGCTGCGGACGACGGCGGCGACCTTTCTGAGGAAGACTTCAACCTGATGCCGTCCCGCCTTTTCCGCCAGCTCATCCAAGCCATCGAAGACGAAGCGCAACAGCGTCAAGGGGCGCTCGTAGCGTCGTGCGCGTTCCACCTCCTCCTCCAACCGCTGGTGCAGCCACTCGCGGTCGAACATCCAGCGCGTCGGGTCGATGCCGCCGAATCGCGACGTCTTGTCCAGCGCTCGCAAACGGACGAGCGCCAGGGAGATGTGCTTGGTCATCTCCAAGTAGAGGTCGGGGTCGGCGTGACCGTCGTCGCAGAAGAGGGCAACACCGAGAGACTCCTCTTCCCATTCGAGGCGGGTGACAAGGATGCGGCGCGCGAGCAGATCGGGGGCGCCGGCGCCGGCGATGTCCTTCAAGCTATCGGAGATAACGACGTCTCCCTCGCCGAAGACGCGGGAGACGGGCCCGTCATCGGCGGTGGAAAGCCTCAGCCCCATGAGGTCAGACAGGGTCTCGTCAGTGCCCAGGAGTGGGGCGAGGATGCCAGTGCCGTCGTCAAGGAAAGCGCAGACGACGGCTGCGCCTGACAAGGGAGCGGAAAGGGAAGCGATGGCATCAGCGATGGCGTGCTTGTCTCGGGCGCTGTAGAGGCCGAGAACGCTTCTGAGCAGGGCGGCGGGAACGCGGGTGTCCGACCCGCCAGGGATTGCCCGGGCGACCGGATTGGCCTCGTCTGAGTCGAAGGGTTCTGGCATTGCGCCGCCTTGCGCGAAGATACCGTTTCGTCCCTTGAAGGATTATCGGCCAGCGGGCGGCGAGTACATAGGGGATGTCACGAATGCGGTGGCTGCCTGACCCCGACGCTCTATCGTCAGGAGCGGGACGCCCGGTTGACGGCGATGCCGGCCGGTGCGCAGGCCGCGGTCAGCGTCGGGCGGCGCTTTGATTGACCAGTTGAATTCAATTGAAAAAAATCGATGTGCGTTTTTCGAGCCGGTACTTTTTCGGGCGGTCGCGGCGTGACGGCGGTAGTGGATGGACGCATGGAGTCATTAGAGCACATTGGAGCCGGAATCTCCAAGGAGGAAGTGACGCTTAGCGGGACTCTCCCTCAGTCCAGTCTTCGGAGAGCGAAGGTGCGCCCCGGGAGAGCGGCTTTGCTCGGCCGTCGGCGGCGAAGAAGAACTTGCGCGCCCACAATGCGACGTACACGAGCGAGATGAGCACCGGCACCTCGATGAGCGGTCCAACGACCGCCGCCAGCGCCTGCCCCGACTGGATGCCGAATACACCGATCGCCACCGCTATCGCCAGCTCGAAGTTGTTGCTCGCCGCCGTAAAGGAGAGCGTCGCCGTCTCCGGGTAGCGGAAGCGCAGCCGCCAGGACATGAGGAACGATATGCTAAACATGATGAGGAAGTAGAGGAGCAGGGGTATCGCTATCCGCAACACGTCGAAGGGGACATCGAGGATGTACTGGCCCTTGAGGGCGAACATTACGACGATGGTGAACAACAGGCCGACGATCGCCGTGGGGCCGAGGCGGGGCATCAGAACGCTTTCGTACCAGTCGCGGCCCTTGCGCCGGATGCCGACGTAGCGGGTGATCATGCCGGCGACCAGCGGTACGCCGAGGAAGATGAGGACGCTCTTCGCCACCTCCCAGAAGCCGACGTGAACCGCGGAGCCGCCGCCGAACCAGGAGCTGGCGACGGTCAGGAAGAACCAGGCATACAGCGAGTAGAAGAGCACCTGGAAGACGGAGTTGAGGGCCACCAGCACCGCCGCGTATTCGTTGTCGCCCTCCGCCAGCATGTTCCAGATGAGCACCATGGCGATGCAGCGCGCCAGCCCGACGAGGATCAGGCCTGTCCGATACTCCGGCTGGTCCGGCAATAGCAGCCAGGCGAGGGCGAACATGAGGATAGGCCCCACGATCCAGTTCTGCACCAGCGAGACGCTGAATATCTTCCAGGCCTTGGCAACCTTGCCCAGCTCCTCGTAGCGCACCTTGGCGAGCACCGGGTACATCATCCAGAGGAGGCCGATGGCGATAGGGATGGAGGTAGTGCCGATACTGGCGGAGTTGATGGCGTCGGCGACGCTGGGGAAGAGCTTGCCGAGGGCGACGCCGAAGGCCATGGCGAGGATGATCCAGAGGGCAATGAACCGGTCGAGGAAGGAGAGCCTGCCGGCAACGGCGCCACGGGGCAGGGCAGCTTCAGCGGTGGTCATTCGGGAGTTCCTCCAGCTTTCGGTTGCTGGGAATCGGCTTGGCCGGAGACGATCTCCTTTACCCGCGCCTTGATCCCGTCGCGCACGGCCCGAAAGACAGCGAGCCGCTCGTCGCGCGTGCCCGCGGCCGCAGAGGGATCGGGGAAGCTCCAGTGAAGGCGGTGGAGCGTGTTGGGGAAGATGGGACAGCTCTCGTTGGCGTCGTCGCAGACCGTGATTACATAGTCGAACCGCTGCTGCACGAAGTCGTCAACAGACTTAGCGCGCTGGCCGCTGATGTCGATCCCCTCCTCGGCCATGACCTCGACGGCGAGCGGGTTGAGCGCGCCCGGCTCGGTGCCCGCGCTGGCGGCCTCGAAGGCGTCGCCACCGAGGCGGCGCAGGAAGCCTTCCGCCATTTGGCTGCGAGTTGAGTTGTGGGTGCAAACGAAGAGAACATTCATGGCGTCACGTCACCTCTCGCTGACGCAGGCGGCATACTTGCTCCGCGCGCCGTCGGTCGCCGGAAGAAGCCTGAACGTCCAGCAGGACGCACAAGGACTCGCGAAGCGCCGCGGCCACCTGTGCGTTAGCTCGATAGAATATCCAGCGGCCGTCTTCGTCGTCGCGGCGACCCTCCACGAGGCCGGCGCGTCGGAGGGCGGCGAGGTGGTTGGAGACGAGAGACTGCGAGAGGCCGGTGGCGTCCTCGACTTCGCAGACGCAGAGCTCGGCCTTCGTCAACAGGGAGAAGATGCGCAGGCGGTTCTCATCGCCGAGCAGCCGCAGGTAGGGGGTGAGGCCAGCCTCGAACACCGCGGGGGCAGTTCCGGTTGGATGGTAATATATATGAGTCATCATTAATATACTATCCGCCCTTATGCTGCGCGGTCAAGGCTTTTCCTTCTGGCAACCCTTTGCTTGACCCGTCGTTACGTCGACGCTTAGAATTGAACCGCTTAGCAAAGCGGATCGTCGGTCTGCCCTTCTCGGGAAGGGCGCGTTTTTTCGACGGGCTATGATCACCATCGGCCTTACCGGCGGCATCGGCAGTGGCAAGTCCACCGTCGCGCAGATGCTGGTTGACAAGGGCGCGGCTTTCGTCAACGCCGACCTCATTGGGCACCGCTCCTATGTCAAGGGCACCGCCATCTACGAGCAGCTCGTCGCCGAGTTCGGCGGCGAGATCATCGGCGCTGATGGCGAGGTTGACCGGCAACGGCTGGGAGAGCACGTTTTCCGCGACCCATCGGCCCGCGAGCGGCTGAACGCTATCGTGTGGCCGGCGATGGCGGAGTTGATGGCACAGGACCTGGAGGCGGCGCGCAGCCGGGGCGCGCGACTGGCCGTGCTGGAGGCAGCGGTGCTGCTCGAAGCCGGCTGGACGTGGCTCGTCGACGAGGTGTGGGTCGTCATCGCCAGCGCGGAGGTCGCCGTCAGGCGGCTGGAGGCGAAAGGGATGACGCGGCAGGCGGCGGAGGCGCGCATCCGCAGCCAGCTAAGCAATGAGGAGCGCGCATACCAGTCGGACGTGGTCGTCAAGAACGACGGCACGCTTGCGGAGCTGGAGGCGCAGGTGCAATCGCTCTGGGACGGGCTCCAGGAACGAATGGCGCAGCAAGCGCACCGTTAACCGTAGGGTGCTTCGGGCTAACGCTCGGACCGTACCCGGATGATCTAGTAGGGGTCTTGATATGCCGAAGCGGGCAAGGTTGGTCGAAGGCGAGTACCGGCAGTACGCGATCGAGGAGTACTATGCGCTGGCGGAGCCATTCTATCTGCCGATCAGCGACGAGGTCTCGCTGTTCACCGCTGCTTTCGAGCAACAGATACCCGTTCTCCTCAAGGGACCGACCGGCTGCGGCAAGACCCGCTTCATCGAGTATATGGCCTGGAAGCTGGGACGTCCGCTCACCGTCATCAAGGACGCTACCGACGGCGGCGAGAAGACGCATGGGTTGCCACTGGTCACCGTTGCCTGCCACGAGGACCTCACGGCGAGCGACCTCGTCGGGCGCTACCTGCTGGAAGGCGATTCCACACGCTGGATCGATGGCCCACTCACCCGCGCGGTTAAGGCGGGCGCTATCTGCTATCTGGACGAGGTCGTGGAGGCGCGCAAAGACACGACCGTGCTCATCCACCCGCTCACCGACCATCGGCGAATCCTGCCGATCGAGAAGCGGGGGCAGATTGTGGAGGCGGCTCCGGGCTTTCTCCTCGTTATTTCATACAACCCCGGGTATCAGAGCGCTCTCAAAGACCTGAAGCACAGCACCCGGCAGCGCTTCATCGCTATCGAGTTCGGCTATCCTAGTCGGGAGCAGGAGACTCGAATCGTCGCCGTCGAGGCGAAGGTCTCCGAGGAGGTAGCAGGGGAGCTCGCCAAGCTGGGTGAGAAGGTACGCAACCTCAAAGAGCATGGCTTGGCGGAAGGAGTGAGCACTCGGCTGCTTATCTACGCGGGAAAGCTGATCATCAAAGGCGTATCTCCCCGCAAGGCTTGCCAGGCCGCGATCGTTTGGTCTCTGACGGATGACCCCGAGCTCCAGCGCAGTCTCGAGGAAGTCGTCTCGTCGATATTCGAATGAGGAGGGGCAGATGAAATCACTGACTTTGAAAGCGGGTTGGATTGCGCTAGTCATACCGGTGGCGCTTGTCGCGCTCGCGGCCGGCTGTGGCGGCGGTGGCGGGAATGCGACCGCCACGCCAGGCGGTCAGATTATCAAAGCCGGCACTGCCAATGTCACAACCATCACTGCCACCCCCATAGCGAAGTCGTTGCCGGCGCGAACCAGCGACTTCGCGAGCCTTTGCCAGAAGAGCACCGAGAAGAGGTTCATAGGGCCGCAGACGGTCATCGACCCGAGCCGCAGCTATACGGCGACCATCAGCACGGAGAAGGGCGACATCGTCGTGGACCTTCTGCCGGCCGTTGCGCCGGTGACGGTCAACAACTTTGTATTCCTCGCCTGCAAAGGCTACTACGATGGGGTGACGTTCCACCGCGTGATCCCCGGCTTCGTCGCGCAAGGCGGCGACCCATCGGGCACGGG
>JBEKDP010000114.1:0-6242 GCA_050014295.1 Dehalococcoidia bacterium
GCCGGGATGGCGTCTGGGCTCTTGAAGACGAAACTCGGGTAAGTGCTCAGCGCCACCAGATCCATCTTCCCGCCGAACTTGTCGAGCAAGCTCCATTCCGGCGCGGTCCCGGTGGCGGAAAGTAGGCCTTCCATCGCCTCCAACTGAAAGGTGGGAAAGACAAGCGTGTCCGGCGATATGCTCTTCACCGCGTCGTAGGCGTCAAAGTACAAGCTGACGAAGTTCGCGAAATCATCGGGCTCTCGCTCGAAGTACATGTTGATCTCGACACCCAATGCTAGGTACCGAGGCTCATAGTTCAGCGTCACGTACTTGACATAGGCGATGAAGGCCTGGCGTACTGAATCGTCGGCGAAGTTCTTGCCCTGGAGGTTCCCGGGTAGATTCAGCTTGCCGCGGTCCGCTGGATCGGTCGGGTCGACGGCCAGGAAGATCTGGAGCCTGTTTTCCTCCGCCAGTAGCTTCTCACGTTGTGTGGTCTCCTGAGTGCTCTTCGAAAGCGTTCCTCCGGGCAGAAACTCCTCCCAAGGCGGTGCCCGCTGGATCAGGATCAGTTCGCCCACTTGGCCGGCGAGGGCGAAGGCCTTCTCGTAGCTCGACGACGTAGGCTCGGAGGGTTCGGAGCTGAGGCCAAGTTCGAACGAACGAGGGAGTCCGGCCTTCGTGTCCCTGATTGCGGGAGGGGTGTTGGTGGCCTCTTTCCCGTCCGTCGGCTGCCCTGCGCCGCACCCGGCCATGAGCGTCCCCGACAAAGACAACGCTAGCCAGAGCACCGTCGTCGCGAGCCCAACCCATTTCCTATGCACTCAACACCTCAGATCTTCCGAGACGAAGGGCCTACTCGGCGCCCAGAACATCTTTGACAGGCGAGAGCTTACGGTCAATCTGACGCCGCCCGGTTCGCCGGCCGTCCGCTGTTGCGTAAGCCTGCGTTGAACTAGACTAATGCTAATGCTAAAATCAGTGCGGCTCTTGTCGGCGGGGTATCTTGTCAAGAGCAGCCATGGATAACGACTACGACCTGAACATCGATGAGATCGTGCAGACGATCCAGTCGGCTGAAGTGCTGACACTCCGGTTCGTAGTCGTTAGTCAGCGTCTGCTAGTGGACGCGCGCTACAGCGCCATTGATGGGCCTCTTCTGAAGCTGGTGGCCCCGGTCAAGACCCCCGAAGAGCGTTTCCGGAGCCTGAAGCAGCTTCGACCCCGTTTTCGCCTCCCAGAGAAGATATGCTCCGTTTGGTGGCCGAAACATGTCCAGACCCTTTCCACCTCTGGCGTCTGGGCGGCAATCGTTCAGCGCATCATCGATTCAGGCTATCCGGGGACGGCACAACAGTGTGAGGACGCCTTTCGCGACCTCCTTTTCCAAGAGCAGGAAGAAGTAAGGAGTGCGATCCGAGGCAATGGCTATCAATCGCTTTGGGAGTGCTTCAGCCAGGACCAGCCGCGGAAGTCCTAAGTCTGCCGTACCTGCCCCCCGTTCCTCTCTCGCGGATGCGCTGCCAGTTCGGAGTGATAGGTGACATCTCGCCGCTTTGCGCGACTCGTCTCCAAAGTGCTCTCTGATCTGCCTGACTCCTTCCGGCAGAGCCTCTCCAACGTCGACATCGTCGTCAAGCGGCGACCGAGCCCCGCTGACTACCGCTACGCTGGCGCGAAGAGAGGCGTTTGCCTCTACGGCCTCTATGAAGGCGTCCCTCTAAGCGAGAGGGGCAGCGGCTACGGCCTTGTGGCGCCAGACAAGATCACGTTGTTCCGCGAGCCCCTGGAGAGGGATTTCCCGGATGGACGGGAGCTGGCGGAGGAAATCCGCAAGACGGTGCTGCATGAGATCGCTCACTTCTTCGGCATGTCCGAGGAGTCAGTGACGGAACTCGGCATCGATTGAGGCGCACGGTCATCGTGACTTCCGGACGTTGAGGTCCCTCTGTCTCAACAGCAGCATCACCAGCGACTGCGTTCTCCTGTGTGATAGAATGGCGGCAATTCGGAAGGAGCCGGGTACTGAAGGCGAAGGAGGCTGACGGTTAAGAGCTACCAGAGGCGGCTAGTCCCGATCGGGCCACTTCGAGTCATCTTGCTGTGCATGGTGGCTTGGGACATCATCGGCGCCGTGCTCCAGTTGATGTTCGACACGTCGCTTTTCTCGATGCATGCGCAGCCTTCCGGGATCCTCGCCGGCAGGGGCTACAGCGGTGCCTTGTTCGTTACCGCCGCGCTCTACGTGATTGCCGTGCGCAACCCGGTGCGCTACCGGTTCATCCTCTGGCTGGCGGTGCTGGAGCAGTTCGTAGCCGTCGGCACCGGCGTCTTTCATGCGGCACGGCAAGACTTGACGTGGGGGGGCGAGATCTTACCGGTGGGCGTGGCGACAGTCTTCCTCATACTCCTGCTGCTCAACTTCCCCCGCGGAGAGGCGGACGAGATGCCGCCCACTGAACCCGTGGAGGGCCCTTCAGATGTCGGGGGAACGGCCGAAGGGGAGTAGGCATCCCGCCCGCTCTGCGACGGCCGTGACTGGGCCGCTCTTTGATTGACCATTTGTTTTTCGAAAAGTTTTTTCTTGTGAATCTGGGGGCGGTGTTCTGGGTGATTGAACTCGGGCGACGCAGGCTGCCAAACGCTTGGTCGGATGGGAGCTGCGTGTGAGGGGAGCGGAGACACAAGCGAATGATACCACTGCCTGGGGAGGCTGCAAAGCGGGAAGTGACACCGCGGCTGAGCCGGAGCAGTTAGGTTGACAGACGGGTTCAGCTTGGGATACGCTCGACGCAGTGCTTAGGAACGCTTCGCCACTTCGATCGCCAGCCGCGACTACGGGGGCAGGGCTGAGGGGGAGACTGCTGCTGGCCCTCTTCGTTCTCCTCTTCGCCGCGGGCTCCGCCTACGGGGCGCTTGTCCTAATGACGCGCGTCGACAGCATCCTCTTCCCGGGCCACGGCATACAACTGCCGTTTGATGGGCCTGGTCTCTCCAGCGGCAACGACGCGAATTCGGTCGGCAACAAGCGAATTAACGTTCTCGTCCTGGGTCTGGACCGGCGGCCTCGCGAAGGGAACATCTTCACGCGGACCGACACCATGATCGTCGTTACGATCGACCCTCAGACGAAGACGGCGGGTGTACTGGGTATACCGAGGGACCTCTACGTAACGATACCTGACGGAAACGGCGGCACCTTCGACGAGCGCATCAACACCGCCCTTGAGTACGGAGAGACGTACAAGTACCCCGGCGGCGGGCCCAAGCTGGCGGAAGATACGATCGCGCAGAACCTCGGTATCAACATCGACCACTATGTCATCATTGACTTCAGCGGGTTTAAGGAAATAATCGACTCGCTGGGCGGCATCGATGTGGACGTGCCGGACCCTCTCTATGATCCGACTTACTCAGACACGGAGTTGCCGGGAGACTACTTCCCGCTGGACTTCTCCCCCGGCATGCAGCACATGGACGGAAGGACCGCCCTCGGCTATGCACGCAGCCGAAACACCACCAGCGATCTCGACCGCATCCAGCGGCAGCAGCGCATAATCTTCGCGGTGATGGACAAGGCGCTCAGCCTGAACGTCCTTCCGAACGCCCTCGACTTGTGGGACAAGTACAAAAACACGATCAGCACCGACATCAGCGACTTCATGATCCCTGGTTTCGCCAAGCTGGCCGCAGACATCCCGCCCGAGCGTATTAGCGGCCTCTCCCTTGGTGCCTGCACGACGCCCTGGACCACTCCCGGCGGTGCGGACGTCCTACTGCCGTCGGAGGAAGGATGCCAGGAGATCGTCCAGGCGCTGTTCTCCGATCAGCAGTTGCTGGAGGAGAAGGCGGTAGTTGAGATCCAGGACGGCAGCGGCACCGGCGTCGGCCCCAAGGCGCTCGACCTGCTGGTCAACCTCGGGTTCACGAAGGGTTCGCTGTTCAACTCCTCGCCCCCCGATGGCGGAGTGTTCGGTCAGACCGAGATCGTGGACTTTAGCAACAAGACCTACACGACGGAGAAACTGGCGCAGTGGCTGCAGGTTCCCACGTCGAGAGTGCGGATGGCGACGGCGGCTGATGCCGGTCTTCGCACCTCCGACGCCGACGTGCTTGTGCTCCTGGGAAAAGACACTAACGTCGCAAACCTGACTTCTGCCTCAGCCGGGAGCGATACGTCGAGTGGCAGCGATGCTTCCCAGTAGGCGATAGGCCAGCGCTCTCCACCCCCAGGCCCAACGAACTAGCTGCACCTTCGGGAGACAACGTGAACCTGCTGCGTACTGATGGGCGGCAGCGATCAGAGAGGGTCTACTTCTTGGTTGGGGCCTTGCGGGCGCGCGGCTTTGGCTTCGCGGGCGCGGATTCTGGGGCAGCCCGCTTGCTCGTGCGGCGAACCGCCTTGGCGGGAGGCGTTGCCTCTTTCGCCGCGGAAGCGGCGGCGACGGCGACGTTGTGTTTCGTCATCAGGCGCGCCTTGCGACGGGCGGCGCTGTTGGGGTGGATGACGCCCTTCTGAGCGGCTTTGTCGAGGGCGCTTACGGCCTGGCGCACTGCAGTGGTCGCCTCGTCGATGCGTCCTTCGGCTATCAGGGGCAGCGCTTTGGTTACCGTCGTTCTCGTAGCGCTCCGAATCGACTTATTGCGGATTCGTCTGCGCTCTGCCTGTTGCACGCGCTTCTCCGCTGAGCGGCTGTGAGTCAAGAATTCGCTCCTTCTCTAGGCTAAGAGTATATTAGTCGAGCGCAAGCTTCGTGTCTAGGGTATGGCTGTCCATCTCCACGATGGCCAGACGCAATTTCCCCAGATAGAATGGGGCCATGAACCGGGAAAGCACCGCAACGGGGAGAAGCGAACTAGCCGCGGCGGCGGCCATCGTGGCAGTCGGCTTCTTCGGAAGTCGCGTGCTCGGCCTGCTGCGGACCGTGGCCATCGCCAACAGCTTCGGCACGAGCCCGGAGTTGGGAGCCTATTGGGTCGCGTTTCGTCTCCCAGACATGGTATTCCAGTTGGTTGCGGGCGCCACTCTTGCGAGCGCCTTTATTCCCGTCTTCTCGCGCTACCTCAGCCAGCGCGGCAGCGAGGAAGCGTGGCGCCTGACCAACTCCGTGCTCAATCTCATCTTCCTCGCCACCATCGCCTTGGCGATCTTGGGACTGATCTTGGCGCCCTGGCTGGTGCCGCTCATGGCCCCGGGGCTTGGCCAGGACACGGGACGGCAAGCGGAGATACAGGCGCTGGCCGTCCACCTGACCCGCGTGATGCTCATCTCGCCGATCTTCTTCTCCGTGAGCGGGATGTTCATGGGGATTTCGAACGCGCGTCATCATTTTCTCTTCCCGGCGCTGGCCCCCTGGACGTACAACCTCTCGATCATTTTCGCGGCCTTGGTCTCGAAGAGCGTGGATGGTCTGGCGATAGGCGTAGTCGTCGGCTCTTTCGTGCACCTGGCGGTGCAGCTCCCGGCGCTCCGACTCATCGGCATGGTCTACCGACCGGTGGCTGACTGGCGCGACGCGGGCGTGCGGGAGGTGGGACGGCTCATGTTGCCAAGAGCCTTGGGCCTGGCGGCGGCCCAGCTCAACTTCCTCGTTACCATTTTCTTCGCCTCTCAGGTGAGCGACGATGCGATCTCGGCCGTCAACTATGCGTGGTTGATCGCGATGATGCCGCTGGGGTTGTTCGGCATGGCGATCTCAACAGCGGTCTTCCCCACCCTTGCGGAACACGCCGCCGTCAACGGCGTGGACGAATTGCGGCGAACTCTGTCTATTGCCCTTCGTCTGATCCTGTTCCTTACGTTGCCGGCAAGCGTCGGGCTGATGGTCCTGGCGAAGCCGCTGATAGCCTTTTTCTTTGAGCACGGTGCTTTCACCGCTTCGTCGACCGATGTGACGGCGGCCGCCCTGTTGTTCTATGCGATAGGCTTGTTCGCGCTGGGCGGGATCGAGATTCTTAGTCGCGGCTTCTACGCGCTTGGCGATACGCGGACGCCGGTCGCCTTCGCGATCGTTTCCATGCTGGCGAATCTCATTCTCTGCCTGATATTTGTGGGCCCGTTTGGGGTGCGCGGGCTCGGACTCGCGCTGTCCTTGAGCGCTATCCTGGAGTTCTCCTTGCTCTTCCGCGTCCTTCGGGTGAGGCTTTCCGGTCTGGAGGAAGGGAAGCTCATCAGCAGCGCCGCTCGAACGTTGGGCGCTTCCGTCCTCATGGCGGAAGTCGTCGGTCTGGCCCTGATCTTTTTGCACGTGATCGGGCAT
>JBEKDP010000115.1:0-6234 GCA_050014295.1 Dehalococcoidia bacterium
ACTCCAGCACCGCCTGCGCCGCGTCCCGGCCGCTCAGAATCGCCGGAACGGCCCGTATCAGGTAGCTCCGCCCGCCGAAAGCCTCCAGCGAGAAGCCCTGCTCCGTCAGCGCCTCGGCCGTCTCTTCGAAGAGCGCCTGCTGTCGCGGCGACAGCTCGACGGGCGCCGGGTCGAGGAGCCCCTGCTTCTCCGCGGCCGCTCCGGCGTCGAGGAAGCGCTCGAACAGGACGCGCTCGTGGGCCGCGTGCTGATCGACCAGGTACAAGCCCTCAGGGCCCTCAGCGACGATATAGACCATGCCCACTTGGCCGAGTGGCCGCAAAACGGGCAGTTGCGGCGACAGCGGCGCCTGCTCGCTCTCGCCGGACGGCGCGCGGGCAAGCTGGCCGGGCGGACCACCTGAGGCCGAGCCTTCGCGCGTCACCAGCGGCAAGCGCACGGGCGTCGGCGCAGCGCCGGCCCACGCCGCCGCCGAGACCGTCGCGACCGGTGCCTGGCGCGAGAGCGCTCGCCTCACCTCCCGCTGCACGAACCCAAAGACCTCGCGCTCCCTCTGCAAGCGCACCTCCGTCTTCGCGGGATGGACGTTGACGTCGACCTCGCCAGGCGGCAGGCGAATATCGAGGATCGCGACCGGGTAGCGTCCGCTCATGAGGAGCCCGTGGTATGCTTCTTCGACCGCGTACGCCAGGGAGCGATTACGGATCCAGCGCCGATTGATGAACAGCGTTATGTAGTTGCGGTTAGCCCGCGACAGACTCGGTCGCCCGACTAAACCGGTCAGCGATGCGCCCTCCCAGCCCTCTTCGTCGTCCGCGGGCAGCGACAACAGCTCTTCCGCCACCTGGCGCCCATAGACGCCGGCCGCGGCGTCGCCCAACTGGCCGCTGCCCGGCGTTTGCAGCGAGAGGCGACCATCGCTGAGGAGCGTGAAGCGCACCTCGGGATAGGCCAGCGCATAGTGGCTGACGACGGAGGCAATCTGCGCCCCCTCGGCGGCGGGAGAGCGCAGGAACTTCAGCCTCGCCGGCTGGCGCCGGAAGAGTCCCCTGACGACAACAACTGTGCCCGGCGCCATCCCGATCGCACGCTCCTCGACGACGGCGCCCTGCCGCAGACGCACCATATGGCCTCCGGCGTCGTCATTGCGCCGCGAGAGCATCTCCACGTCGGCGACGGCGGCTATGCTGGGAAGCGCTTCGCCGCGGAACCCCAGCGTCGCTATCTGCTCCAGTTCCGTCTCGTTGGAGAGCTTGCTCGTGGCATGTCGCTCGAAGGCGAGCGCGAGCTCCTCGGCGGCGACAGCGCAGCCGTTGTCGCTCACCCTAATCAGGTCGAGCCCGCCTCTGCCGATCTCGACGCTGATCTGGCTCGCGCCGGCGTCGAGAGAGTTCTCGACGAGCTCCTTCACGACCGACGCGGGGCGTTCGATCACCTCGCCCGCAGCGATCTTGCCTATGACCTGGGGCGACAGCTTCCGGATCACTGCCTCGGCGCTCATATTGTCGCAATTGTAGCACACGGTACCCCTTGCCCATCGCACGTCTGCGATGTATGGTACGGTCATGTCGGAAGGGCGCGAACGCAGGGGAGGCCGGGGAACGGGCTGGCGACGCGGGGCGATGGTGGTGCTGGGCGGAGCGTTCTTCCTGGCCGCATCGATAGCCGGCAATGCCTTCTGCAACTCATGGCCCGCACATCCTGTCAGTGCGCTCGGCGCCGCTGATGCCACGGAGGCGGTCCCCGGCCAGCTTCTTGTCAAGTTTCACGAACCGCTCACCACCGCCAGTCGCGCTCAGATCCACCACGCCGCTGGCTCTCAGGAGCTCAGCCGAATCGACGGCCTCGACGTATCCGTGGTCGCTGTTGAGCCCGGCACGCCGCTGGAGGAGGCGGCGAGCCGTTATCGCGCTCTTCCAGATGTGGAGTATGCTGAGCCTAACTACATCCTCAAGGCCGATCTCGTTCCCAACGACCCGTTCTATTCGATCCGCCAACAGTGGTATTACGACCTCATCAATGCCTCGAAGGCCTGGGACGCCGAGACCGGCGATCCCAAAGTGATCATCGCCATCGTCGACACAGGGGTAGACGTGACCCATCCTGATCTGCAGGCCAACATCTGGACGAACCCGGGCGAGATCGCGGGCAATGGCGTGGACGACGACAACAACGGCTGTGTTGATGACGTTCACGGCTGCAACTTCGTCGATTCCAGCGAAAGTCCCTGCCACTATTCCACGAAGGCCCCGAACAACGACGTCGACGACGACGAGGGCCACGGGACATTCGCAGCAGGCGTGGCGGCGGCGAAAGGCAACAACCAGATCGGCGTTATCGGCGCCGCGCCAGGAGTCACGATCATGCCGGTGAAAGCGCTGGACTGCAACGGCGCCGGCACCACAAGCAGCGCCGCCGCCGGCGTGCTCTACGCCGCTCGCGCCGGCGCCAAGGTGATCAACATGAGCTTCGGCGGTGATGACGAGTCGGCGACGCTGCGGGCGGCGCTTCAGCAGGCGCACGACGTCTACGGCGCAGTCATCGTCGCCGCCGCCGGGAACTCAGCCAAGAATCTGGTTGCTTTCCCCGCCCGCTACGATAAGGTAATCGCTGTTTCGGCGAGCGACCACCGCAAACCTGACACGAAGGCCATCTTTAGCAACTGGGGCCCTGAGGTGGACGTAACGGCGCCAGGCGTGGACATCGCGAGTACGGTGCCGCTGCAGTTCTGCGGCGCGGACTGGCCCTGCTTCGGGAACCAGCCTTACGCTACAGCGAGCGGCACGTCCTTTTCGACGCCGCTCGTCTCGGGCGCCGCCGCCCTCATCCTCTCCGTCCACCCCGACCTGACGCCCGATCAAGTGAAGGAGCAGTTAATGTCGACGGCAGCGCCTCTGCCCGATGGCTCTTACCCCAACTGGGCCGGCGCCGGCCGCATCCAGATGGACCTCGCTCTGCAGAAGACAACTTATCGCCTCGGCCTGGCCGGCGTAATGAGCAACTGAGGCGACAGCTACTCTTGCCGCGCCTTCTCGCGTAGCTCGTAGAGTTTGGTAATCGCCTCCAACGGCGTCATCGCGTCCACCTCCAACTCCGCCAACTCCTGCGTTAGCAGGGGCTTCGCCGCGAGGAGCGGAAGCTGCAGCGGCGGCGGTAGGCGGCGCCCGCGCCTCTGCGCGAGCCGGCCGCGGCCGTCGGACCAGGTCTCGAGGACCGCAAGCACCTCGCGGGCCCTCTGGACGACCGCCTTCGGAAGCCCCGCCAACTCCGCGACGTGAATGCCGTAGCTCTTGTCGGCGCCGCCGGGCAGGATGCGGTGGAGGAAGACCACCTTCCCTCCCTCTTCGCTGACCGCCACGTTCGCGTTCTTCACGCGCGGCAGCGTCTGCGCCAGCTCCACCAGCTCGTGATAGTGGGTAGCAAACAGCGTCTTCGCCGCGCGCTGCGCGTGGTTGTGCAGGAACTCGACGACCGCACGGGCGATTGCCAGGCCGTCGTAGGTGCTGGTGCCACGGCCGATCTCGTCGAGGATGACGAGCGAGCGCGGCGTGGCGTTGTGGAGGATGTTCGCCGTCTCCAGCATCTCCACCATGAACGTCGACTGGCCGGAGGCGATGTCCTCCTGCGCGCCAACGCGCGTGAAGATGCGGTCGACGATGCCGACGCGGGCCGCGGCGGCGGGCACGTAGCTGCCCACCTGCGCCATGAGCACGATGATAGCCACCTGCCGCAGGTAAGTCGACTTGCCTGCCATGTTGGGCCCCGTCAGCAGGACGATCTGCCTGTCGTGATTCGAGAGATCGGTGTCGTTGGGGACAAAGCCGGCGGCCGAGACCAGCGCCTGCTCGACGACCGGATGGCGCCCCTCGTGGATCATGATCTCGTCGTCCTCGGTCAGCTCTGGACGGCAGTAGCCGTTGCGAGAGGCGACCTCGGCCAGAGCAAGGCGCGCGTCGACCTCCGCGACGGCCCGCGCCAGGGAGAGGATGTGCTCGCTCGCCGCCGCGATTTGCGCGCAGACCTGCCGGTAGATAGTCGACTCCAGCTCTCCCATCCGCTCGCGGGCGGTCAAGATGCGGCTCTCGTACTCCTTGAGCTGATCGGTGACATAGCGCTCGCCGCCCACCAACGTCTGCCGCCGCTGGTAGTCGCCAGGAACGAGCCCAAGGTTCACCTTGCTGACCTCGATGTAGTAGCCGAAGACCTTATTGTAGCTCACCTTCAGCGACTTGATGCCGGTCCGCGCCCGCTCGCCGGCCTCCAGCTCCGCCAGATACCGGCGCACGTCACGCACGATTGTCCGCAGCTCGTCCAACTCCGGCGAGAAGCCGCCCCGGACCACTCCCCCCTCCTCGGGGTTGGTGCCCGGCTCGTCCTCGATAGCCTGGGCGATGAGGGCGACCACGTCGTCGCAAGGGCGCAGGCCCGACACCATCTCCGCCACGGCATCCTGCCCCTCCCCGGACCCGTCCGCGACCGCCTGCCGCAACGCCGGCACCAGCTCCAAGCCCCGTCGCAGGGCGACGACCTCGCGCGGCGGCGCCGACCCCCCGCTGACGCGGCTGCAAAGGCGCTCCAGGTCGGGCATTTTCACCAGCAGCTCGGCCGTCCGACCGCGCCGCAGGACGCTCTCGTGGAACCAGGCGACACCCTCTTGTCGCCGCTTGATGGTGATTATGTCAAGCACAGGCTGCCCCAGCCAGCGGCGCAGGAGGCGCGCACCCAGCGCCGTCTGCGTCAGATCGAGCACCGCGAGGAGGGAGTTCCGCGTCTGGCCATCGCGGCCGCCGCCGAACAGCTCCAGGTTTCGGCGCGTTTGGGAGTCGAGGGCCATGAAACGCGTCGGATTGTACGTAGAGAGGCCGCTGATGTAGGCGAGAGCGCTCTTCTGGTTCTCCTGGAGGTACTGGAGGACGGCACCCGCGGCGGCGACCGCCAGCGGCAGCTCGTCGCAGCCGAAGGCCGCCAGCGACGCCACCTGAAAGTGCTCAAGGAGAGCCAGTCGCGCGGTCTCCGTTTCGAAGCAGTAGGAGTTGACGGCGGTGATCGGAGCGTCGGTGCCTTCCGGCGGCTCGCTGCCCTCCGCCAGCAGGAGCTCGGCGGGGCGAAGGCGCGCCAACTCCGCCGCCAGCATGTCGTGATCGATCTGCGTCACCGCGAACTCGCCCGTACTTATGTCAACGTAGGCGACGCCCACCTGCTGACCATCGTCACGCGACCCGACACGTCTGCGCGCCGGGGCAGCGGCGCCTTCCGCCAGCGCGACGAGGTAGTTGTTGGCGCGCTCGTTCAGCAGGTGCCCTTCCACGACCGTCCCCGGCGTCACGACGCGCACCACCTGCCGCTCGACCAGTCCTTTCGCCATCGCCGGGTCGCCCATCTGCTCGCAGACCGCCACCTTGTACCCCTTGCCGATCAGCCGGGCGAGATAGGTGTCGAGAGCATGGTAGGGGATGCCGGCGAGGGGCACGCGCAGGTTCTTACCCATCGGTTTGGAGGTGAGAGTTATCTCCAATTCGCGGGCGCAGAGCTTCGCGTCCTCGTCAAACGTCTCGTAGAAGTCGCCGAGGCGGAAGAGGACAATGGCGTGGGGATAGCGCCGCTTGATGTCGAGATACTGGCGTCTGATTGGGGTCAAGGCCGGGCCTCACGGAAGGGTCTGGCCTATTCTACACTAATGAGGGCGGCCGTCGTAGGTATGACGCCGGGGAATGACTTTCCCCTTAAGCCGAGGCGTTGTCCCCTGCCACGAGAGCGGCGATCTTGTCGCCGAGGCGGACGCTATAGTTGAGGCCGCGGTCCTCCGGATAGATCTGCGTGGTATTCGCCAGATAGAGGCCGGGCAGCGGCGTCCGGTGGTGCGGTATCGAGGCACTGTAGTTGGTGGTGATCACCGGCTGGCCCGCCGAGTCCTTGAACAGCCAGCGGTCGACGATCCAGTCGCGCGAGAACTCCGGGTTGATCTTCGTCAGGTGCGGCAAGTAGTAGTCGCTGATCTCGTCGATGCTCATGCCGACGACCGGCGAATCGGCCTCTACGTAGTTCGAGAGGTAGAGGATGGTCAGGCCGCCGTACTGCGACGCCTCGATGTAGTTCGTGTGCTCGATGGCGCCGACGAACGGGACCTCGGGGTCGCTGATGTTCAGCCAGTAGATCGGCGAGAGCGACTGCTTTAGCGTCATAACCAGCGTGCTCGCCCACTGGTACTGGACGTTCTTCAGCAGGCCGGCGTAA
>JBEKDP010000116.1:0-6169 GCA_050014295.1 Dehalococcoidia bacterium
GTAATCGTCGAGTGTGATTGGCAGAAGGTATGTAGCGCCTCCGTCACGAGCCTCGCGATCCAGGGTCTCCTGAATCTCGTTTAGGACGCCATCTCGATCAAGCGAGTTGCGGGAGCAAACGAGTAGCACACGGTCGTGTTCTTGGATGCGTCGAAACACCTCATTGTCAGCGAACGTCTCATCCGGTGCCCCGTAGCTGATGAAGGTAGTTTGCATCATTCGTCTAAGAAGCGGAAGTTCGATGGCCTTGGCACAGTCTATCATGTATTCGGCGAAGATTTCGGGCACGCCGCAATCCACCATAAATCTCTTCAACGCGGGATGAGAGTATGATTTCATGACGGTTCGAGAGTCAATATAGGACGGGCTATGGTGCTTGAGGGTGGAGAGGCCGCAAAAGGGACGGACATCTACGTCGTCAAAATGTGTACTGCCAAAGCTCGCGCGGTCGAGTCGTGCTCCTTGAAATGAAGCTCCGCCTAGCGAGGCGCTGCCAAAGTGCGCCCGTCTCATGTCAGCTCCAGTGCAGTCCGCTCGTGCCAGCGCGGCGCCGGTGAGATCCGTCTGTCTCATGTCGGCGTTGTGAAAGTTCGCCGCGATGAGATCGGTCGCATTGAGCTGCGACCCACTTAGGACGGCTTCCGTAAGATCAGCTCCCTTGAATTGTACGAATGTCAAAGACGCATCGCTCAAGTTAGCCCCTCGCAGAGACGCATAGTAGAATGAGGCCGCGCGGAGGTCTGTGCCGGCCAGGTCAGCATTGTCGGCTTGTACATAATGGAACTCACGTCTGCCTGCCTTATAGGCGGCCAGAAGCTGCTGTGCTGTTAGCTTCTCGGTCTTACGTGGCATCATTGTTAACTTCTGGGTCTCACGTAGCATTTCTTTGTTCCCGCGTCTCGGAAAGGCGGCTTGCAGGTTGGGCTAACGCGCGTTGGTTTGCCACGTCACAGTCGATAACTGTGGTTGGTTTGTTCCGACACGGAAATCTGGGCGCACACCGGTGAGCGCCGGATGTTTTGGAAGGCAGGAACTCTACCGCTGAGCTACCCCCGCGCTGTATTCAAGTATAGCGAGGCCCCACCACCGCTACAATGCGCCCCGCCAAGAGGCCGTTCAAAGCAGCACAAGCAGGGGCGTTCCCTGCTCCACCTGCTGTCCGGCGGTGACGTAGACGGCCTTTACCTGCCCGGCCCGCCGCGCGCGGAGCTCGTTCTGCATCTTCATCGCCTCGATGATCATCAAGATGTCGCCGGGCTCCACGAAATCGTCGGGAGCGACGAGCACTTTCTGCACAACGCCCGCCATCAGCGAGAGAACCACCCACTCCTCGCCCGGAGCTTCGGCGGCGGCCGTGACGGTCTCCGCCGGCGCGCGGGTTGCCGCCGTACCGGTGGCGACGCTGTAAGAGCGACCGCCGATCAGTATCTGGTAGCCGTGTGGAGTCTCCTCGGCGAAGAGTCGCACCGGCGACCCGTCGATGATGAGCGAGTACTGAGCAGAGTCGCCGATCCGCTCGAAGCTCACTTTGTGCCAGACGCGGCCAATCCGCGCGCGCGGGCCTTCGGGTCCGTCCTCGATCTCGACGTCGACCTGCTCTTCGCCCAGCTTCAGCCGGTATTTCGCTGCCATCCTCGACCTCTCGTCGCCGGTTTCTCGCCGCGCAGTCCCGCCAAGCGGCCGGCTCTCCGCCAGGCGCGTCCGTCCGTGAACGGCGCCGCCACCGCCTGCTCGTTCTTCGCTCGATGCGCCAGGAGGGCCGCGGCAATCAGGGCGATGCGCCCATCCTCGTCCGGCGTGGCAGCCTGGAGAACGAACTCCTCCTCCAGGAAACGCGTGTGCATATCTCCCGCGAGAAAACGGGGGTCGTCGAGAAGCTGGAGATGGAACGGGATGTTGGTCTCCACGCCGACGACGGCGAACTCGCTGAGGGCGCGACGCATACGCCGGATCGCCTCGTCGCGGTCGCGGCCCCAAGCGATAACCTTGGCGATCATCGGGTCGTAGTAGTACGGAAGACCGGCGCCGGCGTAGAGGGCGCTGTCGACGCGAATGCCGGGCCCGGCGGGATGGCTCACGTAGTCGATGCGCCCAAAAGAGGGCAGGAAGTCGTTGAAGGGGTCTTCGGCGGCGATGCGGCACTCCAGCGCCCAGCCGGAGAGGGTCACGTCCTCCTGCCGGTAGGCGAGCGGCTCGCCGGCGGCGACGCGGAGCTGGTCGGCAACAAGGTCGACGCCGGTAACCAGCTCCGTGACGGGATGCTCGACCTGGAGACGGGCGTTGATCTCCAGGAAGTAGAACCTGCCCGCCTCGTCGAGGAGGAACTCCGCCGTGCCGGCGTTGCGGTAGCCGGCCGCTTCCGCGACCCGTATCGCAGCGGCACATAGCTCCTCACGCAGAGCGACGCCGACGGCAGGAGAGGGTGACTCTTCGATCAGCTTCTGGTGCCGTCGTTGGATGGAGCATTCCCGCTCGCCGAAAGCGATGACTTTGCCGCCGGCGTCGCCGATGAACTGCACCTCGACGTGCCTCACGCGGTCCAGGAACTTCTCGACATAGAGGCTGTGATCGCCGAAAGCGACCGCCGCCTCGCTGCCGGCGACGCTGAGCGCGGCCTCCAACTCGCCCGGGCTGCGCACGACGCGGATTCCCTTGCCGCCACCGCCGGCCACCGCCTTCACGAGCACCGGAAAGCCGAGCCTTTGCGCGACGGCCAGGGCCTCGTCGGGGCCGTCGATGCTCTCCGCGCCGGGCACGACAGGCACGCCGACTTCCGCTGCCAGGCGGCGCGCGGCGACCTTGTCGCCAACCAGACGCATTGTGGGAGCGGAAGGCCCGACGAACGTTATGCGCGCCTGCTCACAAGCGTCGACGAAGGCGGCGTTCTCGGCGAGAAAGCCGTAGCCGGGGTGGATCGCGTCGGCGCCGCAGCGCTTGGCGACCTCGACGATGCGCTCGATGTTGAGGTAGCTCTCACCGGGCGTCCCCGCGCCCAGGAGATACGCCTCGTCGGCGTAGCGCACGTGGAGGGCGGCGCGGTCAACGTCGGAGTAGACGGCGACGGTGCCGACGCCCATCTCGCGGCAGGTGCGCATCACGCGCAGGGCGATCTCGCCGCGGTTCGCCACCAGGAGCTTCTTGAACAAGGTCCCTTCCCTCGTGAGCGCGTCCAGCGCTCGACTCCTTCTTAACACAGGGGGAAAGCGCTGACAAGGCTTGCGCCGGCCGCCCTAGGTCCGCGCTGCGACCTCCTGCCGCATCCGCTCGACGACCTCGCCCACGGGCACGGCGCCGAGGTTCTCGCCGCTGCGCAGGCGGACGTTCGCGGTCTGGCCCTCGATCTCCTTGTCGCCGACGACGAGCATGTAGGGCACCTTCTGGAGCTGCGCGTCGCGGATCTTGGCGTTCATGCGCTCGTTGCGGTCGTCGACCTCCACGCGCAGATCGACCTGCTTCAGTTGCTCGGCGACGGCGACGGCGTAGTCGACGTGGCGGTCGGCGATGGGGATGACGATGGCCTGCACCGGCGCCAGCCAGAGCGGGAAAGCGCCGCCGTACAGCTCGATGAGGTAGGCGGTGATCCGCTCCATCGTGCTGATGACGCCGCGGTGAATCATGACCGGCTGGTGCTCCTTGCCGTCTTCACCGATGTAGGTTAGCTCGAAGCGCTCCGGCAGGTGGAAATCGAGTTGTATTGTCGACAGCGTCTCTTCGCGGCCGAGCACGTCGCGGATCTGAACGTCGACCTTCGGTCCGTAGAACGCGGCCTCGCCGACGACCTCCACGTAGGGCGCACCGAGCGCGTCCATCGCCTGCCGCAGCTTGGCCTCGCCGAGGTCCCACATCTCGTCGTTGTCGACGTACTTCTCCTTGTCCTTGGGGTCGCGCAAGGAGAGCTGGTAGGAGTAGTCGCTGATGCCGAGGACACGGTACGCTTTCTCCACCAGGCTCACCACGCCGGCGAACTCGCTGCCGATCTGGTCGGGCCGGCAGAAGATGTGGGCGTCGTTCAGCGTCATTGCCCGCACCCGGGTCAGGCCGCCCATCACGCCCGACTTCTCGAAGCGGTACATCGTGCCCAGCTCGGCGATGCGCACGGGCAGGTCGCGGTAGCTGCGCAGCTTCGATGAGTAGATGAGGATGTGATGCGGGCAGTTCATGGGCCGCAGCACCATCTCCTCATGCTCGAGCTGCATCGGCGGGAACATGAGCTCCTTGTAGTGGTCCCAGTGGCCGGACTTCACGTAGAGGTCGCGCTTGGCGATGTCCGGCGAGTAGACGTGCTGGTAGCCGGCATCGCGCTCCTCTTTGGTGATATACTCTTCCAGCAGGCGGCGGACGGTCGCGCCTTTGGGCAGCCAGAGCGGCAGGCCGGCGCCGACCAGGCTGCTGGTCATGAACAGCTCCAACTCGCGGCCCAGGCGACGATGGTCGCGGCGCTGAGCCTCCTCGAGCCGCTGAAGGTAGTCATCAAGTTGCGCTTGCGTCTCAAAGAGCGCGCCGTAGATTCGCTGGAGCATGGGGCGGCGCTCGTCGCCCCGCCAGTAGGCGCCGGCGACGCTTGTGAGCTTGAACGCCTTCACCTCGCCGGTGCTGCCCACATGGGGCCCGGCGCAGAGGTCGACGAAGGAGCCGTGACGGTAGAGGCTGACCTTCTCGCCCTCGATGTCATCGATCAGCTCCAGCTTGTACGGCTGCTCGGCGAACAGGCGGCGCGCCTCCTCCTTCGCCACCTCTTCGCGGCTGAAGGGCCGGTTGGCAGCGACGCTCTGGCGCATCCGCTCCTCGATGACGGCGAGGTCTTCGGGCGTCAGGCTGCGCGGGAGGTCGAAGTCGTAGTAGAAGCCGTTTTCGATGGCCGGGCCGATGGCGAACTTCGCCTCCGGGAACAGCGAGAGCACGGCCTCCGCCATGATGTGGGAGGCGGAATGCCGCATCCGGTGCAGACGCTCGTCTTCTGAATCCATTTCGTTGCCTCGTCTCTCCTGTCGATCTAAACGAAAGGCCCCTCGCCCGAGGGACGAGAGGCCGTGCTCACGTGGTTCCACCCCGATTCTCCCGACAGCCCTGCCGGGACTCGTTTGGCCGCTAACGGGTGCCTTCCGGGACCGCCTACTCGCGCCCGCTTTCGGGGTCCGGCTCGCAGGAGGTTCTCACGACGTTTTCGGCAAGGCGCTTTCAGCCGGGGCGCCTCTCTCTGCCGCCGTCCCGTCGCGACCGAGGCCCGCCCGTCGCCGAACGGGCTCGTCCTGGTCTACGCCTTTCTTTATGGTGGGCGATACTGGACTTGAACCAGTGACCTCTGCCATGTCAAGGCAGCGCTCTAGCCAACTGAGCTAATCGCCCGCGGATTGGATGATATCAAACGGGTCGGGGCCAGTCAACGCCACGCCTGGGCCGGGCGGCAGCCGGTTCCGGCCCGACGCGCGCGATTCCTCGCTATCCCTGTCCGCCCAGCGCAACGCTGCCCAGCAACACGCCGCCGTCGATAAGGATCTCCGCGCCCGTCGTGTAATTCGACGCATCGGAGGCCAGGTAGATCGCCGCGCCGGCGATGTCGTCGGTATCGCCTATGCGTCCCATCGGCATAGCCCTGGCGACCGCCTCCTTCGACCTCTGCGCCTCCTCCGGGGGAAGGTGGAACCAGTGCGAGTCCATCATCTTGGTGCTGATCGGCCCGGGGGCGATGGTGTTGACCTGAATGTTGAACGGGGCAAGCTCCATCGCGAAGGCCTTAGTCACCATTCGGACGCCCGCCTTGGAGATGCTGTAGATGCTTACCCCAGGCTCCGGTTTGAAGCCATCGACGGATGCCACGTTCACTATCTTGCCGCCGCCCTGCTCCTTCATGATCCTGGCGACGGCCTGGCTCGTGAAGTAGAGGCCTTTCAGGTTAAGGTTCATGATCGTTTCCCAGAGGCGCTCCTCGCACTCCAGGACGCTGCCCATGGCCGGGCTGGCGCCGGCGTTGTTCACCAGAATATCGATCCTGCCGAACTTGTCCATCACCGCGCCCACCATCTTGCCTATCTCTTCGATCTTGCCCAGATGAGACTGAACCGGGTAGGCGACGCCGCCGGCAGCCTCGATTTCCGCAGCGGTCGCCTCGAGTGCGTCCATCTTGCGACTGGTGATCGCCACTTTGGCGCCGGCTTTGGCAAAGCCTTGC
>JBEKDP010000117.1:0-6123 GCA_050014295.1 Dehalococcoidia bacterium
ATTGCGCACGCGGTAGCGCCCGGTCAGTTGGCGCACTACCAGCTCGGAGTCCAGGTAAACGTCGAGGTGGGAGGCGCCGAGGCCGATCGCGGCCTCAAGGGCGGCGATTGCGGCTTTGTACTCGGCTTCGTTGTTTGTGCCGACGCCTAGACGCCGGGAGACGGTGTGCACCTGGCGGCCGGAGGGGTCGAAGAGGACGACGCCGATGGCCGAGGGACCGGGATTGCCCCTCGAGGCGCCGTCGGTGTAGGCGGTGTAGACAGTGGAGGCGGACTCTGTCACGGACGGAGCAGTACCTGGACGCCGTCGTCCTTGACAACGATCCGGTCGACGATGTCACGCAGGAGCGTTCGCCGGCGGGTGAAATCGATGGCGTCCCAGCGGTCGTTGAGCCGCGCGAGCGTTTCCTGCTGGGTCCGCCGACGCGCGGCCATCGACGCCTGCTCGTCGACGCGCCGGTCCGCGTCCGCCAGGCGGTCCTCGATCTCCATACGTTCGGCAGCCAGAGAGAGCCCAGTCGACCGCATCTTGTCTTTGCTAAAGCGCCCCCGGACAGCGGCGTCCAAGTGACGGTCGAGGCGCTTGTCCAAGAGAGCGAGACGCCGGCGCATCTCGCGGCACTCTTCCTTGGCCTCGGCGAGCACGGCGGCCTCGTCTCCGGCTTGGGGGAAGGCGCGAACGGCGCTGAGGTCGAGGGTGCTGAGCTTCCCACGGACCTCATTCTCCAGATCGTCGGCGCGACGGGTGTGGTAGTCGCACAGGCTCTGGTTGATGCGGGACTGACACTGGTAATAGCGGTAGGCTGCTTCCGCCTGGCTGCCGTCTTTCTGGCGCTTCCAGGTCTGGCGGCGGCTGACGCCGATCATCTTGTTGCCGCAGTAGCCGCAGTAGGTCATTCCCGAAAGCAGAAACGGCGTGGTCTGGCGCTCCGAGTAGCTGCTGCGCCGCGCGATGAGGCAGTCCTGCACACGGCGGAAGTCGTCGGGGGAGATGAGCGCGGGATGACTGCCCGGGACGCGGACGCCGAAGCGGCTGTAGGTGCCCAGGTAAGCGCGGTTTCGCAGGATGTCGCGGATGCTGACCATGCTCCAGTTGCCGCCGCGACGGGTGCGGATGCCCTCTTCGTTGAGGCAGCGCGCGATCCTGCGGATGCCGAGACCCTCTTGCAGGTAGAGGCGGAAGATGTAACGCACAACGACCGCTTCCTCGGGGACGAGCTCGAGACGGCGGCGGTTGCCGACTCGATAGCCGAAGGGGGGACGCCCGAGCACCTCGCCTTTCACGGCTTTGCGCCGCATGGCCGAACGCACCTTGTCGCCGAGGCGTCCCTGGTTGTTCTTCGCCCACACCTCCAGGAGTCGGTCGGCCGGGTCCTGGCCGCCGTCCATGACAACGACCTGGGCACCGAGCCCTTCGATCTCGAACCAGCTACGTGCGGCCTCCCGCAGGTCGCGGCCCAGGCTTTCGACGGAAGTGGTGACCACCATGAGGAAGCCCTTCTCGGGGCGCTTGAGGAACTCCACGAGCTGCTGGAAACCGGGACGGCGTTCTTCAACGCTCACGCCGTCGACGAAGGAGGCGACGACCTCGTAACCGTGGTCGCGGCAGTACTCGAGGAACGCCTTGCTCTGATCGGCGAGGGGTATCGCCGGTTCGCCTGTCGTTGTCTCCCGGAAGTAGCCTACGGCGCGCACGGTCTCAACTCACGTAGAGAATGCGCTCGCAACTGGTGCACTGGACGAACGTGTCGCCGCCGCGAGCCTTCTGGAGGATATTCATAGGCAGGGAAATGCGGCAGCCGCCGCAGGTGCCGCGCTCAATCTTCGCTACCGCGCGCCCCTGATGAGCCGAGCGCAGGGCGTCGTAGAGCGCGAGCGCGGCAGGGTCGAGTTGGGCGCGTTGGTCGGTCCGTCGCTCTTCCAGGGCAGCCAGGGCCGCCCTCAGGCCTTCTCCCTCCGCCGTCAGCCTGGCCTGCTCGTCGCGCCAGGAGTCCGTTAGCGTGGTCAGCTCCTCTTGGGCCGCGTGCAGCGCCCTTTCGGCATCTTCCAGCTCGGACATAGCGTCGAGGGCGCGGTCCTCGAGCGTGCGCTTGCGGGACTTGAGACCGCGCACGTCTTCCTCGATGTCCGCCAGCTCTTTGGGGTTGCGGACAGTGCCGCCGTAGAGGCGCTTCTCGAAGGGCTCGATCTTGGTTGTAAGGTCTTCGACTTCCCATTCCGCCGCGCGAAGTTGCTTTCGCATCTCTTCGACAACGCCTCTTTGCTGTTCCAACTTCTCGCTCGCGGCCTGCACTTCTTCGGAGTCGCCTATTCCCTCTTCGGCTTCGGTGAGGGCGACGCGCTTCCCGTCAATGTCGAGGTCGATTTCCTGCAGCCCATACAAGTCGGATATCTTGCTCATGAACAGTCCAAGGGCAAGTGCGGGTATCGTCGAGTTGGGATGCCTAAGTAGAAGCGGGGAAGGGATCCCCATGACCACCAGGTCCGCCAGGAGGGATTATAGACCCCCACGCCACCGACCCGCAAGGCGTCGGGGCGGCGGACGCCCGGGTTTCGATTGACCGCGAGAGACTCCCGCCCCATAATGGGAAGCAGGTATTTGAAGCCCCAAAAAAAGGGCGGGAGAGAAATGCGTTTCAACGTGAGCCGCCTTTTGCGTGAGCCGGTCGGCGCGACGAGAGCGTATCGTGTGAAGGACCGGCAAGACGCGACAGACGGGATTCCGAGCGGGCAGATTGACGGCACGGTCTCATTCTTGCGCACAACGGCGGGCATCCTGGTGACAACATGCCTGTCGGTCGCGACGACGGACAGATGCAGCCGCTGCCTCGAAGCGATCGATGTATCGTATGAAGTCGACTTCCAGGAGGAGTTCCTGCCCACCGTAGACATCCACACCGGCGCTCGGCTGCCAGAGGAAGACGGGGACAGCTTCACCATCGACGAGCAGCAGATACTCGACCTGGGGGAAGCCGTCCGCCAGTACCGGCTCACGGCGCGCTCGATGCATCCGCTCTGTCGAGAGGACTGTCGAGGGCTCTGCCCGGAGTGCGGCGGTAATCTGAACCTCGGTTCTTGCTCGTGTCGTGCCGGCGAGGTCGACTCCCGTTGGCGAGCGCTGGCGGAATTGTGTAATCTTGCAGTCGGGACGACTGACAAAGAAGGGGGTAACTAGCTCTTGTCACCCGTACCAAAGCGCAAGTATCCCAAGTCTCGGCAGGGAAAGCGGCGGAGTCACTTGAGCGTGGACGTTCCCCAGCTCACAGAATGCCCTCAGTGTCACACTCCACGCCTGCCTCACCATCCCTGCCCGGTCTGCGGCACGTACAGAGGACGGGAAGCGATCAAGATCGAAGGCGCGAAGCTCGGTGAGTAGCGCCGATGCCAGATCGGGAATCGCGACACGCTCCAGGTGTGCCGGTAACGGGAGAAGGAACCGACGAACATCCTTCTGACGAGAGAGTAGCCTGGCTGTTCCCGGGCCAGGGCTCGCAGCAGGTGGGCATGGGGCGTGTCCTGTTCAAGCAGTCAGCGGCGGCTCGCCGGCTGTTCGAGACAGCCGATTCCGTTCTGGGACGAGCCCTTTCCGATATCTGCTTCCAGGGGCCCGAGGATCTGCTCCGACAGACTATCAACACACAGCCTGCAATCATGACCGTCAGCCTCGCCTGTCTCGCGGCGGCCCAAGAGCGAGGCGACCTGACGCGACCACCGAGCTATGTGGCGGGCCACAGCCTCGGCGAATACACGGCCGCCGTCGCTGCCGGCGCCATCTCCTTCGAGGATGGCCTCTCGCTGGTGCAGGAACGGGGGCGTCTGATGCAGCAGGCCGGGGAGCAGAACCCGGGGGCGATGGCGGCGATCCTGGGGTTAGGCGAACCCGCAGTTATGAAGATCTGCGAGGAAACGGGGGCGGAGGTCTGCAATGTCAATGCGCCGGAGCAAGTCGTGATCGGGGGCAGCCCGGAGGCGGTGGAGGCAGCGACGCAGCAGGCACGGGCGGCGGGGGCACGCCGGGCCATCGCTTTGAACGTCAGCGGGGCGTTTCACACGACTTTGATGGAGCCGGCTGCTCAGGGGATGGCCGTCGCTCTGGCGGCGGCGGAGATCCACGAATCGCCGGTACCGATCATCGCGAACGGGACGGGAGAACCGCTAGCCAGCGCCGACGGGTTGCGCCGCGAGCTCGCATTTCAGCTCACGCACGCCGTGCAGTGGCAGAGGTCGGTGGAGTACATGATGGCGCAGAACGTGGCGGCCTTCGTGGAGTTCGGGCCCGGCCAAGTGCTCTCGGGCCTGGTCCGCCGCATCGCTCCCGAAGCGCGAGTCGTTATTGTAGGTGAGTCGGAGGCGCCCGCCGCCCGGAAGTGAATCATGCTTCGCGGCCTGTCGTCGACTCTAGCGCCCGACAACGAGGATTAACCCGACAATGCCTAGCAAGCGACGGCGCGCGCGCATCCTGGCCCTGCAAACGCTGTACGAGGCGGATACCACGGGTCACGATGCCCACGAGACACTCGAAAGACTGGTAAGGGAAACGGCGGCGCCGGAGGAGATCGGGGGCTTCGCGCGGGAGCTGGTCGCAGGCGTGATGGAGCAACGACAGACTCTCGACGATGTAATCGCCAAGGTCGCTCCCGCCTGGCCTCTGGAACAGATGGCGGCGGTGGATCGGAATATTCTGCGTCTTGCAATCACGGAGATTTTGCTCAATAATAGGACGCCAGTGAAAGCTGCCATCAACGAGGCTGTGGAGTTGGCAAAGAGTTTCGGCAGTGACAACTCCGCGAAGTTCGTCAACGGGGTCCTTGGCTCTGTGAGCTTGATGACGACGCGCTGAGCGGTTCTCCCCAAGTCTCGAGACACCACAAAGGAAGAGAAAGGAGTGCCAGGTGGCAACAGTCTTTGAGCGGGTGCGGAAGATTATCGTTGATCAGTTGGGTGTTGACGAGGAGCAAGTGGTGCCTAACGCGTCATTCGTCGACGACTTGAACGCCGATTCTTTGGACCTGGTAGAGCTGATCATGTCCATGGAGGAAGAATTCAGCAAGGACGGCACTGCTCTGGAAATCTCTGACGAGGACGCGGAGAAGATCGTGACCGTGCAGGATGCCATCGACTACCTGAAGGACCTCGGGATAGAGGACAAGGCCGGCTAACCCTCGCCACCCGCAAGAAACACGATTTGTAATTCCACGAATCGCGGGTGGTATGCTTTCCCCCAAAAGAGCATAATTAGTACCGAAGATCTATCGCTGTCTCCGGAAGCTGTGGCTGCATGGAGTTCCTTGGTATTGGTCTGCCCGAGCTCGTAGTGATCCTGGTCCTCACCATGATAGTGGTGGGGCCCAAGCGGTTGCCCGAAACGGCTGCCCAGATAGCACGCGCGATCCGGGAGTTTCGTCGTTACAGCAGCGGCATCACTAGCGAGCTTAACGAAGCGGTGAAAGACCTGGAACGCGAGTACGGCGACCTGAGGGGCGAGTGGAAGGCCCTGAGTGATGAGATGCGTCAGAAAGCGGCGGCGATTGGCGGCAGCCTGACCGGCATCGTGGATGAGGCCCACGAGAAGCTGCAGATCGAGGCGCCGAAGACTCAGGAAACGGAAGCGACTGAGCCCAGTCCGCAGGTCGCCGGCCCTGGTGACGGGCTTCCCACGAGCGGAATGGCAGCGCAGGCAGGCGCAGAGGGTGGAGAGGCCGAACAGAGCCCTGCAGCGAAGTAGACCGCAGGCATGTTTCCCCATGTTCCGAATAACACGCACTCCTGATTGAGAGCCCTTAGGACGCGATGGCCAGCGATTCGACCCCAACAGCGACGATGGAACGCGACAGGAGCCCCGAAGGCGGCAAAGAGCTGACGATTCTCGAGCACCTTCAGGAGCTGAGGCGACGCCTGATCGTGTGCGCGGCGGCAATAGTCATCGCTGTTCTGGGCTCGCTGGTGCTCACGAATAAGCTACTGGAGTGGCTCACCGCGCCGGCGCACGACCGGGTGCAGAACGTTACCATCGTCTTCACCGACCCCTTGGGGTATTGGGCGGCCTACTTCCGGGTGTCGCTGGTCGCTGGAATCGCCATCGCCATGCCAGTCCTCGTATACCAAGCGCTCGCCTTCGTCAGCC
>JBEKDP010000118.1:0-6087 GCA_050014295.1 Dehalococcoidia bacterium
CACGGGCTCCCGCCCCTGCTTGCGCTGCACGAACGGATGCACCGCCTTGCCCACGATGGGCCCCGGCCGCACGATTGCCACCTCCTGCGTCAGGTCCTCCAGGGAGCGAGGGCGCGTCCGCGGCAATAGCTGCATCTGGGCGCGGCTCTCGATCTGGAAGACGCCGATGGTGTCGCCGGCGCAGATCATGTCGTAGACGGCGTCGTCGGCGTAGTCGATGCGGCTGAGGTCGACGCAGCGCCCCCGGCGCTCGGCGATAAGCTCCACGCACTCCTCCACCAGCGACAGCATCCCCAGGGCCAAGAAGTCGATCTTGATCATGCCCGCGTCGTCCACAGAGTCCTTGTCCCACTGGCAGACGTAGCGGCTGGGCATGCCGCCATGCTCGATGGGCACCAGCTCAGCGACCGGCTCCGACGAGATGATCATCCCGCCGACGTGCTGCGAGAGGTGGCGCGGCATGCCGTCGACCTCAGCCGCCAGCTTCACCAGGTCGCGCCAGAGAGGGGCGTTCGCCTTACCCTGGAACTCCGGCAGCGACGCCATCTCCTCCGGCAGGTCGTAGGCATGTCGGGCGTCGACCCGTTTCGCCAGCTTGTCCAACTCCGGCTCCGGCAGCCCCAGCGCCTTGCCCACGTCGCGGACGGCGGAGCGCAGCTTGTAGGTGATTATCTCGCCCACCAGCGGCGCGTGGTCGGGCCCAAACTCCTCGTGCACCCGCAGGATCAGCGCCTCCCTGATATCGCGCGCGAAGTCGAGGTCGATGTCCGGCACCGACGTCCCCTCTTCGTTGAGAAAGCGGCCGAAGAAGAGATTGTAGCGCAGGGGGTCGACGTGCGAGAGGCCGATCAGATAGCAGATGAGCGAGCTGACCGACGACCCGCGACCCCGTCCCGGCGGCAGACCGGCGGCGCTGCGAGGCGAGCTGCCGCGCACCTTCGCCGCCTCCTCGCGGGCCATCTCCAGCAGGCGGCGATAGACAAGGAAGAATCCCGACAGCCCCCGTTTGCGTACCAGCGCCAGCTCCTCGCGCAGGCGGGCGTCCACCTCCGGCGTAATGCGGTCGTAGCGGTTGCGGGCGGCCTCGTAGCAGACGCGCTCCAGGTGCGAGTCGACCGTCTCGCCCTCGGGCACCGGGTAGTCGGGGAAGCGATAGCCAAGGTCGTGCGTCAGGTCGAAGGTGCAGCGCTCGGCGATGCGGACGCTGTTCGTCAGGGCATCCGGCCACTTGGCGAAGAGGTCGGCCATCTCCTGCGGCGACTTCAGGTAGTACTCGGAGTTCTCGCGGCGCAGGGTGTGCGAGGCGTCGAGTGTCGCGCGGTGGCGGATGGCGACGAGCACGTCCTGGAGGCGGTGTCGCTCCCGCACGTGATAGTGGACGTTGTTCGTGGCGACGCAGCCCACGCCGAGCCGCTCTGCCAGCGCCATCAGCGCCCGGATGCGCTCGCGGTCGCCGTAGACGAGGTTGTTCTGAAGCTCGATCCAGTAGCCATCGCGCCCGAACGCCGCTAGGTAGCGACGGGCGGCCGCCTCCGCCTCTCGATACTGCCCCGCGGCGACCAGCGACGCCACCTCGCCCTTCTTGCAGCCGGAGAGCGCGATCAGTCCCTCGCTATGCTGGGCGAGCGTCTCGAAGTCTAGCGACGGCTCGCCCCGCTTGTTCGACAGGTGGGCGTGCGTGAGGAGGAGGCAAAGGTTGGCATACCCCCGCTGCGACTCGCAGAGAAGCGTGAGATGGAGGCCGCCCTCGAGCGTCACCTCGGCGCCGGTGATGGGCCGCACGCCGAACGCCTTCGCCGTCTGAGCGAACGCCATCGCGCCGTAGAGGCCGTCGTGGTCGGTGAGGGCGAGGGCGTCGTAGCCGAGCTCGCGGGCGCGCAGCACCAACTCCTCCGGCGTCGATGCGCCCTCGCGGAGGGAGTAACAGGAGTGGCAGTGGAGCTCGATGTATGGCTCAGTCATAGTCCTGTTTGAACCAGTTGTGGCTGGCAATGTCGCGGTATATGGTGACCGCCCGCCCGTCTTCCAGCAGCAGGCGGTAGTACAGCCGCGACACCTCCTCCCGCCACCACTCGTCGTCGATGCGCCAGACGTCCTCCACCCGCTCGACGGCCAATCGCCGCCCGCCGAGCATTACGGCGACCGGCTCCCCCGACTCGTCCGCCTGCACCGCGACCGGCCGCGGCTGTTTGAGCGGTTGCGTCTTCACGGCTCGTAGTCGATGAGCGCGTGGCGTCGCTCCGGCAGGCGCGACCACGGCTCCACTTCCACTACCCGCGAGACGAGGGGCTGCCCCCAGCGCGTCCGGAGTTGGCGGACCGTCTCGCCGAGCTGCCGCCTGAGCCCCGCCTTCTCCACGAAGAGCGTCGCCTGCCGGCCGCGCTCCTCGGTGATCCCTGATAGCTCGATGGCCAGCTCCTCCACCGGCGCCGGCAGCGTCGCGTTCGCCAGCACGCTCTTGGCGATGAACAGCATCCGCTCCCAGTCGACGGCCGCCTCGTGGAAAGTAATCGCCTTCTCCCAGCTCCGTCCGCCCCAGAGGGCAGCACGCAGCCTCATGCGACGAGCGGCGCGACCGCGCAGTCGCCAGTGCAGGCGCACCAGCAGGCGGCGGCAGGCGACGACCAGCGCCTCGACGCTGACGGCGGCGGCAGGGAAGCGTAGACCCTCGACAATGGCCTCCTCCCGACGGCGCGGTCGCAGCGGTTCCTTGTCGATGCCCTGAGCCAGCTCCCACAGTCGCTTCCCCTCGGCGCCGAACTGCGCCTGCAGCGGCCCGATGGGCAGAGCCGCCAGGTTGCCCATGGTGCGCAGGCCGTACAGCTCCAATCGTCGCAGGGTATCGGGCGAGCAAGGCAGGAGGGAGACGTCCAGAGGCTGAAGGAACTCGCCCTCCTTGCCAGCGGGCACTGTGCAGACCTGGCCCGGCTCGCTGGTGACGGCCGCTGCCCAGGCGACGAGTTTCCCCTCGGCTATGCCCACGCTGGCCACCAGGCCCGTGGCATCGCGCAGCGAGCGGATGATCCTTTCCCCCATATCCAGCTCGCCCTTGTAGTGGAGCGCCAGGCCGTCGGCGTTGAGGTAGACGCGGCCCAGGGTGTCCTCCTCGACCTCCGGGCTAAAGGTTTCCAGCCCAGCGAGCACTGATTCGAAGACGTCTCGATAGAGCGATGGGTGAGGCGGCAGGAAGACAGCGTCGCGGCAGAGGGCAAGCGCCTGTCGCAGGGGCATGCCGGCGCGGACGCCTTGCGCTTCCCCTTCCGGCGAGCAGTCGAGGACGGCCTTCCGTTGGTCGGGCGTCTCGCCAATGACGACGGGCCGGCCGCGGAGCGAGGGGTCGCGCTGGCGCTCCACGGCGACGGAGAAGTGCGGGATGATGATGCAGGCGATGCGCATAGGGCTTTCTCCGCGCAGGCTCGCGAGGCGCTTGTCTTATGATAATGGGAACATATGTTCGCTGTCAAGGGCACAAAAAACAGCGGCCGCTAACCGAAGCTTTCCTTGTTGAGCAGCTCCCGCAGGTCGTGCTTTGCGCTGAGTATGCCTCGCCAGGGGTCGCCGATCCGCGCCAACCGGTCCGGCACGTTGGCAATCGTGAAATCGCTGGGGTAGACGTCGTCCAACTCCTCCCAAAGAAGCGGCGTGGACACGCTCGCTTCCGGCGACGACCGCGGCGAATAGGCCGAGACCAGGGTCTTGCCCCGCGCGTTCTGATTGTGGTCGAAGAAGACCTTGCCTGTCCGCTTCGCCACCGCCCACTCCATCGTGATGTCGCCGGCATGCTCCCGCGTCAGGAAGCGCCCAATGGCTGCCGCGGCCGCGCGGACGCTCTCATAGTCGAACTGCCTCACGATCGGGACGTAGACGTGGAGGCCGGTCCGGCCGGACGTCTTGACGAAGGCGGGGAGCGACAGCGAGTTCAGCGTCCCCCGCAGCCATTGCGCGACCTCTCGCGTCTTCGCGAACGCCTTTCGGCTCAGCGCGGGCTCCTCTCCCGCCTTCTCAGCGCCTGAATAGATGTAGGGGTCGAGGTCGAAGACGATGAAGTCCGGGTAGTCGAGAAGGGAGCCCTCGATGCTCTCCAGCGAGCCTGTGAAGTCGGTGCTGAGATCGCGCCCGTCCGGCTCGGGGCTGACCCGCGAGTACCAAGTGTGCAGCTCCAGGTCGGCCACCTGCCCGAGCCAGAGCAGGGTCGCGAGGTTGTTGCAGAGGAGGTAGTCCTGATCGCCACCCACGTGCTCGGAGAACAGCCGCACCGTCTCCACGAACTGCGGCAGGGGGCCGCCCCAGTGCTTCTGGAAGAAGCTCTCGCCGGAAACCCCGCCGGGATAGCGCTTCAGCGTCAGGGGACGGTCCTTAAGATGTGGCAACAAGAACGGCGACACCTTGGTCAAATAGACGAGCAGATCCTGCTTCGTGAGGGCGCGTCGGTCTCCCAGTGGCGGCCACAGCGCCTTGTCGAGATTGGCCAGCGCAATCCTGTCATCTTGCAATCTGAGCGTCAGCTTGTCCTTTGGTCGGGCGAGTTGCGCCAGCACCTCCTCGATTGCCTGCGCGTCCGGCTCGTCCCCGTCCAAGCGGCGACCGTCTTCTCCACCTGCTGCTACGGCCGGCGGGGCGACGACCACTGTGATACGGGCTTCCCGCGGCACCTTGTCCTGCCGGAGCGCCAGGAAGACCGGCGAGCGAAGGCGGCCTTCATTCGTCCGCTGCGCGAACTTAACCTCCGCCACCAGTTCCGGGCGCACCCAACTGGCCTCTGGCCCGTCGGGGATGTCGTCGACAAAGGGGCAATCGTCGGTCTGGAGCGCGTCCATCTGCTCCCGCAGGTGCGCGAGCGTCTCCTCGTCGAACCCCGTTCCGACGTGGCCGGCGTAGCGCAGACGCCCATTTTCATCGTATTGGCCGAGCAACAGCGCGCCGAACGTCCGGCTGCGCGCGCCGCTGCCCCGGCTGTAGCCGCCGACGACGAAGTCATCGCTCGTAGTCACCTTCACCTTGAGCCAGAGGTGGGTCCGCTCGCCCGATCTGTACGTGCTGTCGCGGCGCTTGGCGATAACGCCCTCCAGCCCGTTCTCCACCGCCGCGTGAAATGCCGCTTCGCCCTCCGACTCGAAGTGCTCCACCAACCGGATCCGCCCCGACGGCAGGAGGACGTGCCTCAGTTGCGCCTTGCGCTGCTCCAGAGTCGCCCCCCGCAAATCGTACCCCCGCAGGTACAGCAGGTCGAAGACGTAGTAGATCACGGGGACCTGCGCCTCCGCGCGATGGATTTCGGGCTCTCCCGTCAGGTTCAGACGCTGCTGGAGGCGCTCAAACGAGGGGCGCCCCTCCTGGTCGAGCGCCACGATCTCTCCGTCCAGCACCATCTCTGCTTCCGGCTGGTGCGATAGCTCGTCGGCGAGGGACGGGTAACCTTTGCTGACGTCGTTGCCGCGACGCGACAGCAGCCGCACCCGGCGGTCCTTTACGAGGGCGATCGCCCTCACGCCGTCCAGCTTGGGCTCGAAAAGCCAATCAGAGTGCGAGAATGGCGCATCGGTCAGCGTGGCGAGCATGGGCGCGATGACGCGGGGGAAGGCGGCCTTCTTGGCGCCGGCCAACTGCTCGAGCGGCTCGCCCGTCGTCCGGGAATCACCGACCTCCGGGATGCTTCCCGCCTTCAGGTCCTCGATCGTCAGACCCGATAGCACGGAGCGGTCCTCCCCGAGAACGTCGCGGCCCGGATCGGCCGCTGCGTCGCGATGCTTGATGAGGAGCCAATCCCTCCCGCGGCGGGTCTTCACCAGCGCCCAGGAGCCTCTAAGCTTCTCGCCGTTGAGAATGAAGCTGACTTTGCCTGCCGCGAGACCGCGGCGCATCTCCTCCTCCGCCTGCGCCCGACTATCGAAGGGGGCTTGTCCGCTCTCCTCCGGCGAATACGTGCCACGGTCCCAGACGATGACCTCGCCGGCTCCGTACTCTCCCTCCGGGAGAACCCCCTCAAACGATCCGTAGTCAAGGGGATGTTCTTCCACCATCACGGCCAGGCGTTTCTGGCTCGGATCGAGCGTTGGCCCCTTCGGCACTGCCCAGGAAGTGAAGGCG
>JBEKDP010000119.1:0-6052 GCA_050014295.1 Dehalococcoidia bacterium
TGCGGTCGAGAGCACGCCGGAATGCTGCCAGCACCGTGTCCAGTATCGGGAAACCGAGGGCGACGACCGGCACGCTGAAGAAGAAAGCCTCCGTTACGCCCGTGGCCGCGCGGATCGAGAGCGACCCGAGGATGAACCCCATCAACAGCGCCCCCGAGTCGCCGAGGTAGCTTGTCGCCGGCGGTAGGTTGAAAGGTATGAAGCCCAGCCCGGCCCCCGCCATCGCCACCAGCAGAATCGCCACCGTCGGGTGCCCCGTGCTGGAGGCGACGTACGCCAGAGACACCGCCGCGAACACCGACACTCCCGTCGCCACGCCGTCCCGACCGTCTATCAGGTTGATCGCGTTCGTGAAGAAGACGATCCAGACGACAGTGACAACCGGCGCCATGAACCCGAGTTGGATCTCAGCGCCCCAAGGGAAGGCAATCCGGTCGATGCTGTAGCCCGCAATGTATACCGCCGCTGCGGCCACCACCTGCGCCACCAGCTTCGGCTTGTACCCGAGCGCCTTCCAATCGTCAACGAGGCCGACGGCGAAGATGAGGGCGGCTGCCCCAAGGAAGCCGGCAAAATCGCGCGACTTCGGCGAGAAGAACTCTGATGCCTTGTCGGACAGCGCCGACGCAATGAACGGCGTTACCGCAAAGGCCAGGAATATCGCTACGCCGCCCCAGCAGGGCCGCTCGCCGGCCCCGTGGTCGACGCGGAACACGCCGGGCACTCGCAGCCGGTGAGAGTACACCTCAAAGGCAACCGCCACGAGCAGCGTCAAGCCGGCCGCCAGCAACAAGGTGAGCAGATACACGTTCAAGAGGCCCATCCACTTCCTCGGGTGTCCCCCAGTTTACCACCTTCCGGCGCAGTTCTCCACGCCGGCGGACGCCATCACGCTTGAGCACGGCGCATCTCGCCGTTATGCTGTAATCCCGTATCAAGTAACGAAACGGCCGCCGCTTCGCAACAGGCCACCGTCTGGGCCTCCGCCGCGACGGCCCGACGTTCGATCCCGGAAAGGGCCAGGCGACACCCCAGCTATGAAGATTAGAGCGGTCATATTCGACCTCGGCTATACGCTCTGGGACGTGGACTACGCGGCCGAGCCCGAAGCCTACGGGCAGGCCTCCCGCTTCCTAGCGAACGCCCTCGGCGGCCCCGCGCCCGATGCCCGGAAGCTCCGCGACGCCGTCGCCGCCGTCTTCGCTCGCGAGATGGAAGCGTGGTTGGGCGGGAATCTGGAGCAAAAGCCTACCGACGAGATCTACCGCGAAGCCTTCGCCGACCTTGGCCTGAACATCCCGGATCACCTTCTCCAGCAAATGGACGAGCTCGCCCTCTCGCCGAGCATCCGCTACACCGTCGACCCGCAGACTCCGGCTGTCCTGCGGGCCCTCAGGGAGCGCGGCCTGCGCCTGGGCGCGGTCTCCAACACTTATCAGTCGCAAGCGGCGCTGGCGAAGAGCCTCGCCGCGCACGGCCTCCTGGAATACCTCGACGCGCTCGTCCTCTCATCGGAGATCGGGCTGGAGAAGCCGCATCCTGCCATCTTCCTGGAGGCGCTGCGACGGCTCGGCGTCACGGCCGTCAAGACCGTCTTCGTCGGCGACAGCGTTTGGGCCGACGTGCTTGGGGCGCAGGCGCTCGGCATGAAGTCCGTCCTGACGCACCAGTACCGGCGGGAGGACCCCGGCGAGCACAAGCCCGATCTCGTGATTGAGCGTCTCGCCGAGGTGGTGGACTTCGTCGACCGCCTGAACCGTGAGGAAGGCTAGTCGGTCTCTATCGACGGTAGGACGTCTTGCCGGCGACGAACGTCATCTCCACCTCCAGCGCCGGCGAAAGCACCACTAGGTCGGCGTCGAAGCCGGGCGCCACCCTTCCCTTCCTCCCATCCAATCCGATAGCTGCCGCCGGATTCAGCGTCGCCATCCGGACCGCCTCCGCCCGGCTCACCGGTAGCCACGCGGCCGCGTTCCGCACCGCCTCGTCCATCGTCGCCGTGCCGCCCGCCAGCGCCCCGTCAACCCGACGGGCGACGCCGCCTTCGACGCGGATCTCCTCCCCCTGTAGATCGAACACCCCGTCGCCGGTTCCCGCGAGTGGGATGCCGTCGCTGACCAGCACCGTCCGCTCGACCCCCTTCGCCCGCAGCAGCAGCTCCATCGCGCCGGGATGCACGTGCACGCCGTCGGCAATGAGCTCGACCGTCACGTCGCGCGAGTTCAGCGCTGCCGCCAGACAGCCTGGGTCCCGTTGGTGGAACGGACGCATAGCGTTGTAGCAATGCGTGACGTGGCGCACGCCCAGCGCGAAGGCGTGCTGCGCCTCCTCGTACGTCGCGTCGCTATGGCCCAGCGCGGCGACCGCGCCCGCTTCGACGACGGCGTCGATCAGCGCCTCGCCGCCCAGCAGCTCCGGCGCCAGCGTGACGATCCGCACGCGTCCTTCCGCCACCTCCACATAGCCGCGCAGCTCCTCGACATCCGGCGCGCGCAGCCCTTCCGCCGCGAACGCGCCCGGCCGCTTCGGGCTGAGGAACGGCCCTTCCAGATGGAAACCCAACGGCTGCGCGCCGTCAATCACGCCGCCGAACGCCGGCAGCGTCGCGCGAATCCGCCTGAGCAGCTCGTCACGTTCGCCGGGGACCAGGCTGATCAGGAACGACGTGACCCCTCTGCTGACAGCCCAGTGGGCGTAGGCGCCGACCTCCGCCAGGTCGCCGCCGGTCAGCGAGAAGCCGCCGCCGCCGTGCACGTGCAGGTCGATGAAACCGGGCGCGACGGTCCGGCCGCGCACATCGAGCGTCTCCGCCTCCGCCGGCGGCTTCTCGGGCCCTACGCTCACGATGCGCCCACCCGCCAGCACGACCGTCGCGTCCTCGATCTCCTCCGTCGGCGTGATGACGCGGGCATGCGTGAGCGCGAGCGAAGGCTTCGATGCAGTCATGCGCGGGCGGGAGGAGCTACCACTCGCGGTAGCGATTGGCTATCGGCAGCCGCCGGTCGCGCCCGAAAGCGCGGGGGGTAATCTTCACGCCGGGAGGGGCCTGCCGTCGCTTGTACTCGTTCCGATCTATCATGGTGATGACCCGCTTCACAGTGGCCTCGTCGAACCCCATCGCCAGCAGGTCCGCCAGGCTCTTGTCCTCCTCCACGTAGGCCTGCATCACCGGGTCCAGCACCTCGTATGGCGGCAGCGTGTCCTGGTCGACCTGGTTTGGCTTCAGCTCCGCGGAGGGCGCCTTCTCCAGCACGCTCTGCGGTATCGCCGGCCGTCCGTCGCGCTCGTTGCGATAGGCCGCGAGCTTGTAGACCAGCGTCTTCGGCACGTCCTTGATCACCGCGAAGCCGCCGGCCATATCGCCGTACAGCGTCGAGTAGCCGGTCGCCATCTCGCTCTTGTTCCCCGTCACCAGTACCAGCCAGCCGAACTTGTTCGACAGCCCCATCAGGATATTGCCGCGGATCCGCGTTTGCAGGTTCTCTTCCGCGATTCCGAACTCCGTCCCCGCGAACGACGCCGTCAGCATGTCGAGATACGCCTCGAACGCCTCCTCGATTGGGATGTTCGAGAGCTGGATGCCAAGATTCTCCGCGACGACCTGCGCGTCCGTCTTGCTGTGCTCCGACGAAAAGCGCGACGGCATCGACACCGCGACGACGTTCTCTGCCCCCAGCGCATCGACGGCTATCGCCGCCACCAGCGCCGAGTCCACGCCGCCCGATAGGCCGAAGACGACCTTCTCGAACCCGTTCTTGCGCACGTAGTCGCGCGTTCCGACCACCAGCGCCGCGTAGACCTCCGCCGCGCCCTCCAGGGGCTGCACCGTGCGGTCCGGGAGGGGCGGCTTCTCCGCCGGGAGCGGCCGCGACGACACTTCGACCTTGTTCGGCAGGCTGCCCGCGAACGCCGGCCTCTCCTTGCGACGCCTCGGGCCGTGCAGCCGCGCCTGCATCACCCTATCGATACTCAGGTCGAAGACCAGCAGGTCTTCCTCAAACGAGCAGGCGCGCGCGAGCACGCTCCCTTCCGGGTCGAAGATCATGCTGTTGCCATCGAAGACCAGCTCGTCCTGACCGCCGACCAGATTCGTGTAGCAGAGCATGGCGGCGCCGTCGCTGGCCCGCGTCGACAGCATCCGCTCCCGGAACACCCGCTTCTCCGCCTGGAACGGCGAGGCGCTGATGTTCAGAATGACCTGCGCCCCCGCGTACGCCTGCGCCTGCGCCGGCCCTTCTGGGTACCAGATGTCCTCGCAGATGCTGACGCCGACCCCTACGCCGGCGACCTCGTACACCGCGCAGGCGCTTCCCGCCTCGAAGTAGCGGTCCTCATCGAACACGCCGTAGTTGGGGAGATACTGCTTGCGGTACACGTCGACCAGGCGGCCGTCGTGGATGATCGCCGCCGCATCGTAGATGTCCTCTTCCGCGTCCACGAAGCCGACGACCACCGTGATGCCGCCACTGCCCTTCACGACAGCATCGAGCGCGTCGAGGTTGTCGTGGACGAACTGCGGCCGCAGGACGAGGTCTTCCGGCGGATAGCCGGTGATCGCCAGTTCGGGAAAGGCGACGAGGTCAACGCAGAGGGTGCGGGCCTGCTCCACGCAGCCCAGTATCTTAGCGACGTTTCCCTTTAGGTCGCCAACAGTGACGTCGATTTGGGCCAGGCCGACGCGAAGAATGGCCATCCTCAGCCTCCGGCTCCTTCCTAGCTGGGATTATCTCTTCCCCCGAGGAGGCGCGTCAAGGCGAGCGCCCCGTGCCGCAGCCGCAAGCAGCGCAGGTTTTGCTTATCACGCGCCGCCGTGGTTCAACGGGGGAAGATGCAGCCGGCCCACTCCGGCGTCCCCGATTCGTACTGCTGGCAACGAACAGCGATGACTCGATCTGGGGTGACCACGTCGGCTCCGCTGCTCGTGCCGCTAGTCGTGCCCGCAAAGGCCCCGATAACGGCCAGGATGACAAGCGCCGCAAACAGTCCCGTCAGACACCACTTCACTCTCAGGCGCCACGGAGCAAACAGCCACATGAGCAGCAAAAGGACGACCGGGAAGACTGGAAAGAACAGTACGAGCAGGACAACGAGGAATATCGGACTTCGCCACCACGGTCTGGACATCTTGTCCGCTCCTCTCTGCCTATCTCCTACACCTACTTATCAGGAGCGGATTATACCACACGCATGGCGGAATCACACCGGGCTACCGGCGGCCGCGCAGCCCTCGCCGGCGGCGCGCGTCTCGCGTTCGGCTAGCCGCGCTCCTCTATAGGGACGTATGAACGCGTACCTTCCCCAGCGTAGATCTGCGTCGGCCGGAAGATCTTGTTGTCCTTGAGCTGCTCCGCCCAGTGCGCCACCCAGCCGGCGATCCTCGATACAGCGAACACCGGCGTAAACAAGTCCGATGGGATGCCCATGCGGTCATAAACGATGCCCGAATAGAAGTCCACGTTCGGCCAGATGCCGCGCGGGCCCAGCTTCTCCGCCGCCTCCCTCTCCAGCTCGACAGCGATGTCATAGTACGGCGTCGGCCCGAACTTATCGAAGAGCGGCTTCACCATCCCCTTCAAGATCGTCGCCCGCGGGTCCATCGTCTTGTACTCCCGGTGCCCGAGACCGAAGATCACCTCCTTGTCGGCGATCTTCTTCTCCAGCGCCGCTTTCACATTCCCAGCAGAGCCGATCTCCCGCAACATCAGCAGCACACGCTCATTGGCTCCGCCGTGCAAGGGCCCGCCCAGCGAAGCGATCGCCGCCGCCACCGTCCCGTAGGGGTCGGCCAGCGTCGAGCAGGTCACCATCGCCGTGAACGTCGACGCGTTGATAGTGTGCTCGATGTGCAGGATCAAACAAACGTCGAATATATGCTCCACCAGCGGCTCCGGCACCTGGCCGTTGATCATGTACAGAAAGTTGGCCGAATGGCTCAGGTCCCGTCGCGGCGGTATCGGGTCTCGACCCTGACGCACGTTCTGGAACGCAGCCACTATCGTCGCCACCTGCGCGATAAGGCGAACGCTGGCGGAATGGTTCGCGCCGTCGTCCT
>JBEKDP010000120.1:0-6044 GCA_050014295.1 Dehalococcoidia bacterium
TACACCTACTGGCTGGCCGTCCCCCTGGCCGTCGTTCAGGGATACAGCCAGCTTATCGTGCTTCAGAAGGCCGGCGCCGTCAGCGGCATCGGTTTCACCGGCGCTGATGCTTTGCCCACCTTCGCGGCTGTCGTCTCCATGGCCGCCGGCACCATGTTCCTCGTCTGGCTCGGCGAGCTCATCACCGAGAACGGCATCGGCAACGGCATCTCCCTTATCATCTTCGGCGGCATCGTCGCCGGCATGCCCAGCCTCCTTCCGAGCATCACCAACTCCTCGATCGGGCTCGCCGGTATCGGTCTCCTCGTTCTTCTCGTGCTATTCCTGGTTCTTCTCATCGTCTTCTTCTACGAGGCGCAACGCCGCGTGCCCGTCCAGTACGCCCGCAGCCTCTTCCGTGGTGGACGCATGTACCGGCAGTCCGGCCAGACCCATATTCCCCTGCGCGTCAACTCCGCTGGCATGATCCCGCTCATCTTCGCCTACTCCCTCGTGCTCTTCCCGGCGACTGCTGCCCAGGCCCTCGAGAGCTCCAACACCACTTGGATCCATAATGCCTCCAAGTTCATCGCCGGCACCTTCAGCGCGGGCAACGTGACCTACTACGCCATGGCGTTCTTCCTGGTCGTCGCCTTCGCCTTCTTCTACACGCTGGTCATCTTCCAGCAGCAGAACCTGGCCGAGAACCTGCAAAAACAAGGGGGGTTTGTGCCCGGCATAAGACCGGGCCGGCCCACACAGGACTACATCATGCGCGTCCTCGTGCGTATAACCTGGGCGGGCGCCATTTTCCTTGGCTTTGTCGCCATAACGCCTTTCTTCGCCACCAGGTTCGCCAACTCCCAGGCCCTGACCATTAGCAGCACCGGCCTGCTCATCGTCGTCGGTGTCGTGCTCGATACGATGAAACAACTCGAGGCGCAGCTTCTCATGCGCAACTATGCTGGTTTTATTCGCTAGGATGTGAGGACGGAACCTTGATTCTCATACTTCTCGGCCCTCCCGGCGCAGGCAAAGGCACTCAGGCCGCCCTTGTCTCGCAGCAGGCGGGCGTCGCCCACGTCGCCACCGGCGACCTCTTTCGGGAGAACATCCGCAACGAGACGGAGCTGGGCAAGCAGGCGAAGACCTTCGTCGACCGCGGCGCGCTCGTCCCCGACGAGCTCACCGTCCGCATGCTGCTCGACCGGCTCGACCGCCCGGACACCCAAAAGGGCGTCCTTCTCGATGGCTTCCCACGCACCGTCGACCAGGCCCGCGCCCTCGACGGCGCCCTCAAGGGGCGTGGCCAGGCCGTCGACAAGGTGCTCTACATCAACGTCGGCGAAGAAGAAGTGATCGCCCGCCTCGGCGGCCGCTGGACCTGCCGTCAGTGCGGTGCTGTCTACCACCAGGTGTTCAGCCCGCCCAAGACGCCGGGTCGCTGCGACAAGTGCGGCGGCGAGCTCTACCAGCGCGATGACGACAAGCCGGAGACAGTGAGAAACCGCCTCTCCGTCTACACCCAGCAGACAGCCCCCCTCGTCGACTACTACCGGCAGGCGGGCAAGCTGCTGGAGGTGAACGGTGAGCAGAATGCGGCGGCGGTCGGCAAGGACTTGCTCAAGGCGGCCGGGCTATCCTGACCTGCCGGATTCCTTGAGGTGCCGGGGCTAGATGCCCATTATCATAAAATCGGAAGAGGAGATAGCCCTGATCCGGGAAGCCGGCCGGGCTGTCGGCCAAGTGCTTCAGATACTGGCGCGAGAGGCGAAACCCGGTGTTAAGGGCAAGCAGCTCGACAAGATAGTGAGGAAGGAGTTCGCCGCCCGTGGCGTCAAACCCACCTTCCTCGGCTATCAAGGCTATCCGGCCAGCGTCTGCATATCGGTGAACGACGAGGTCGTCCACGGCATACCCGGCGACCGGGTGCTCCGGGAGGGCGACGTCGTTAGCCTGGACCTGGGAGCGACCCATAAGGGGTTCGTCGGCGACGCCGCTATCACCGTCGGTGTCGGACGCATTAGCGACGAGGCCGCGCGCCTGATCCGGACGGCGGAGAGCGCCCTCTACAAAGGGATCGCCGCCGCCAGAGCGGGTGTCGCCTTGGGCAACGTCTCCCACGCCATACAGGCGGAAGTCGAACGGGAGGGGTTCTCCGTCGTGCGGGAGTACGTCGGGCACGGCGTCGGCCGCAACATGCATGAGGACCCGCAGATCCCGAACTTCGGCCGCGACGGGCAGGGCCCGGTCCTGAAGAAGGGAATGGTGCTCGCCCTGGAGCCGATGGTGAACGCCGGCGGCTGGCGCACCAGGCGGCATGACGACGGTTGGACCGTGAGCACGCTCGACGGGCGGCTGTCCGCCCACTTCGAGCACACCATCGCCATCACTGACGGCGATGCGGAAATAATGACGTTGCCCTAAGGGGGGCAACCCGCAAGACTCACATTGGGGAGGTTATGCCCAAGAAAGAATCGATCGAAGTGGAAGGGGTGGTGAAGGAGGCCCTGCCTAACGCCATGTTTCGCGTCGACCTTGCCAACGGGCATCGGGTCCTCGCCCACATCTCAGGCAAAATAAGGCTTCACTTCATCCGCATCCTGCCGGGAGATCGAGTACTCGTGGAACTCTCCCCCTATGATCTGTCGCGCGGGAGAATAACCTACCGTTTCAAGTGAGCAGCGGCAAGGCGCTAAAGAGGGTATAATGAAAGTTCGGGCATCCGTCAAAGTACGCTGTGAAAAGTGTCGCATCGTGCGGCGCAAGGGCGTCCTTATGGTCATCTGCCCGAATCCCAAGCACAAGCAGCGCCAGGGCTGACCGGGAGGAACCATGGCACGTATCGCCGGCGTCGACATCCCTAACGACAAGCAGGTCGGTGTTGCCCTCTGCTACATCTACGGCATCGGGCGCACCCGCTCCCAGAAGATAACCGCCCAGGCCAACATCGACGCCTCCATGCGCGTCCGCGAGCTCACCGACGAGGAGATCAACCGCGTCCGTGAGGTCATCGACCGCGAGTACGTCGTCGAAGGTGACCTGCGCCGAGAGGTGCGCCAGAACGTCCAGCACCTCATCGAGATCAACTGCTACCGCGGCATCCGGCACCGGCGCGGCCTGCCCGTTCGCGGCCAGCGCACCCGCACCAACGCCCGCACCAAGCGAGGCGCCCGCCGCACGGTTGCCGGCAAGCGGCGCTCCATCGCCAAGAAGTAGGAGAGGATAGAAGCCTGTGGCCGAGAAAAAGACCAAGAGCAGAGCCAAGAGGCGGGAGCGAAAGTCCGTTCCCAGGGGGCGGGCCTACATCCAGTCCACCTTCAACAACACCCTTATCACCCTTACCGACCCGGCCGGCAACGCCGTCGCCTGGAGCAGCGGCGGCACCTCCGGCTTCAAAGGATCACGCAAGAGCACACCCTATGCCGCCCAGATGGCGGCTCAGCAGGCGGCCCGCAGGGCCATGGACCAGGGGATGCGCCAGGTGGATGTCTTCGTCAAAGGACCGGGGAGCGGCAGAGAGGCCGCAATTCGCGCCCTCCAGAGCGCGGGCCTCGCCGTCCTCAGCATCCGTGACGTCACCCCCATACCCCACAACGGCTGCCGCCCTCCCAAGCGACGGAGGATCTAGGGGCCGCAGGGCAGAGGAGACAACTGTAGATGGCTCGATACACTGGACCGGTTTGTCGCTTGTGCCGTCGCTACGGCGTCAAGCTCATGCTCAAGGGAGACAGATGCTATCGCAAGTGCGCCGTCGAGCGGCGCAGTCAGCCGCCCGGCTACCGCCTGCCGCGCCGGCGTCGGATATCCGACCGCGCCGTCCAGCTTCGCGAAAAGCAGAAGGCCCGCTTCACCTACGGCGTCCTCGAGCGACAGTTCCGGCGCTACTACAAAGAAGCCGTCAGCCGGCCCGGCGTCACCGGTGACAACCTCATCCGCCTCCTGGAGTTGAGGCTCGACAACGTAGTCTACCGCCTTGGCCTCGCCGACTCGCGGTCCCAGGCGCGCCAGCTCGTCTGTCACGGGCACATCCTCGTGAACGGGCGCAAGACCGGCATCGCCTCCGCCCAGGCGAAAGCAGGCGACATCATCGGCTGGAGCCAGTCCGGAAAGAAGAGCGAATACTACAAGGTCATCGAAGAGACCATCAAGAGCAAGACGGTGCCCGAATGGCTCGCCTTGGACACCACAACATTGGTGGGGAGAGTCGTGCGTCCGCCCGAACCCGTGGAGGCAGGCGCGACCTTCGATCCCCTCGTCATCGTCGAGTATTACTCGCGTTAGTCTTTGCAAGCCGATAGTGGGAGGCTGGAGAATTGATATCTCCTCAACCTATGGGTCTAGAGCGAGAGGGTGCCCCTAGTACCGAGTTGGCAACCCCGCACATCGAGCTCGAGGAGGGCACCGACACCTACGCCCGCCTCGTCGCCGAGCCGCTGGAGTCCGGCTTCGGTACCACCATTGGTAACGCCCTGCGCCGCGTGCTCCTCAGCTCGCTCCCCGGGGCCACCGTTACCGCCGTCCGCATCGAGGAGGTGGAGCACGAGTTCTCCACCATCCCTCACATGAAAGAGGACACGGTGGAGTTCCTTCTCAATGTCAAGGACATCCGCCTGCGTGCCCTCAGCGACCGGCCCGGCAAGCTTTACTTGGAGGCGTCCGGCGAAGGAAAGATCACCGCCGGCGACATCCAGGCCGGCGCCGACTACGAGATCGTCAATCGCGATCTCCATCTCGCTACCCTCGACTCCGACGACGCCCATCTCACGGTCGAGTTAACCGTCGAGCAGGGCCACGGCTACCTGCCCATCAACGACCGTGAGCCAATGCCTATCGGCGTCATCCCCGTCGACGCCATATTCACCCCCGTTCGCAGAGTCAACTATCGCGTCACGCGGACCCGCGTCGGGCAGGTAACCGACTACGATAGCCTCGCCCTGGAAGTCTGGACAGATGGCTCCATCAACGGCACCGAAGCCATCAGCCGCAGCGCCGCCATCCTTGTCGAACAACTGAGCCTGTTCGCCCAGTTGGGCAAGCCCCTGCCGGCCATCGTCGAGCGGGGCTTGGGAGTGGGCGCCGCCCTCTCCCCCGATCGCTACAACACGCCGATTGAGCAGCTCAGCCTCTCCGTGCGCGCCTACAACTGCCTGAAGCGGAGCGGCCTCATGACCGTCGGTCAGGTGCTTGAAAAGAGCGAAGACGACCTCCTGGCGCTCCGCAACTTCGGCCGCAAGTCCTACGACGAACTGCGCGCGAAGCTCGTCCAGTTGGGCTTCCTCCAGCCCGAGCCGCCGGAGGACGAGATGACGGCCACCTTTGAGGAGGAAGAAGAAGGGAGCGAGTCCCTGGGAGCCCTCGGGACCGCGCTCCTGCAAGCCCTGCGCAAAGCCGGCGACGACCTGCCCGAGGGCGAAGAGACCGTTGCCGTCGAAGAGGAAGAAGAAGACAAACAGGAGTAGCCCAAGCCCGCCGCTTGGACGATCGCTGAGGATATGAGACATCACGTTGCTGGTCGAAAGCTGAGGCGGTCTGGACCGCAGAGGCAATCCCTCTTTCGCGGCCTCGTAACCGAGCTCCTGCGCTATGAGAAGATCCGCACCACCGAGGCGAAGGCCAAGGAGGTGCGTGGCATGGCGGAGAAGATGATCACCCTGGGCAAGGACGGCACCTTGCACTCCCGCCGCCAGGCCCTCCGCTTTGTTACCGACACGGACGTGGTCAAGAAGGTCTTCGATGACCTCGGCCCCCGCTATGCCGGCCGTCAGGGCGGCTACACCCGCGTCGTCAAGCTCGGCCGTCGCCTCGGCGACGGCGCCGCCGTGGCCCAGCTAGAGCTCGTCTGAGGCGAAAACCGCGACGCCGCCTCGGAGGGAGATGTCGTCGCAACAGCCGGTTGATGGCGGAACACGGCGGATCGCCCTTCTGCTTGAATACGATGGCAGCCGCTACGGCGGCTCGCAGCTTCAAAAGAACGCCCCCACCATCCAGGGAGAGCTGGAAGGGGCGATTAACAACCTGACCGGGGAGAAGGTCAGGGCGGCCTTTGCCGGGCGCACCGACGC
>JBEKDP010000121.1:0-8304 GCA_050014295.1 Dehalococcoidia bacterium
CCGCGATCTCGATCGCCGTCCCGTCACGATGCTGGAGCACTTCTTCTATCCGTCGCCATATGTCAGGCGCGGTCCCGGCCTTGACGGCCTTTGCCAGGGCACGGTCGCCCTCGAGGAGCTTGACCAGCAGCCAGCGGCGCGGGTAGGGCACGTCCAGAGTCGCGGGAACAACATCGTCGAGAGCGTCGAGGGCGCCTCCCGCCGTGGGCGCCGGCGGCGGCTGCGCGACGGCCGGCGACGCACCGGCTTCAGCGACCCGCTCGATAGTGTCGATGAGCTGCGGCATGCCCTTTCCCTGCCGAGCAACCAGCAGGACGACAGGCACGCCCAATAGCGTCTCCAGCCGCTCGGCATCGACCTCCAGCCCCGCCGCGTTGGCGACGTCCATCATGTTGAGGCCGATGACGGTGGGAAGGCCCAGCTCCAGAAGCTCGCAGACGAGGTACAGATTGCGCTCCAGGCTGGAGGCGTCGACGATAGCGACGACGACGTCGGGCTTCTCTGTCGCCAGGAAGTCGCGCGCGGTCTCTTCTTCGGCCGAGTTGGCGGAAAGGCTATAACTGCCCGGCAGGTCAACGAGCGAGAAGATTGTTCCGTTGTGCCGGTGGACGCCGGTCTTCCTTTCGACCGTCTTCCCCGGCCAGTTTCCCGTATGTTGCCTCAGGCCTGTCAGGGTGTTGAAGACCGTGCTCTTGCCGGTGTTGGGTGCGCCAGCCAGCGCCACGGTCACCGTCGAGACAGACCTGGCGATCACAGTTCGGAGTCCTGAGCCGCCACCGTCAGCCGCATCGACTCGTCGCGCCCCAGTGCGAGACGTACGCCTCGCACCACGACAACGACGGGTCCTCGACCGGCGTTTCGTTCCATCTGTATCTCGGTGCCCGGGATGCAGCCAAGCGCCAGGCAGCGCGCCGTGAACGACCTTCCGCCGGAAAGGCCGACGATCGTTCCCGTCTCGCCCGGCTTCAGCGAGCCCACCGGCACCGCAGCTTCTCTCGTCTCCACTACGCCGCTCCCGAATCGGCAGCGCTCGCCGCCGCTTCCTTCAATCGCTCCACCATTACGCTGCCCGCCAGGTCGGCGGCCACTTCTTTCAATTTGCCATCGACACGGACCCACACGGAGCCATCCTCAGCGTTCACGCCTTCGACTTCGATGACCCGATCGGGACGGACGTCGAGGCGGGCGAGGCGCCTCAGGAACTCCGGCGTCTCGTCACGTATGCGAATGATGCGGGCCGCTCCCGCCGAGTCGAACTGGCTCAGAGGCAGGATCTGCGTCGAGAGGGTAACGTGCTTGCGGCCGGGTATCGCGTGGCCGTGCGGGCAGGAGGCCAGGTCGCCCAGGAACTCGACGAGACGCTCTTCAAGCGCAGTCGAGGTGGCGTGCTCAAGCCGGCCCGCCTCCTCGTGTACCTCGTCCCAGGAGAAGCCGAGGAAGCGAACGAGGAAGCTCTCCCAAAGGCGATGCCGCCTGATGAGGGAGTTGGCGGCGCGCTGGCCCTCGGCCGTGAGGCGGACCGGCCGCCGCGGGAGGTGCTCGACTAGCCCTTTGGCGGCCAGGCGTTGCAGCATCTGCGTTATGGACGGCATGGACACACAGAGCCGCACCGCCAGGTAGGAAGTGGTGACCTCCTCGCCGTGCTCGGCGGCCAAGCCGATGATTTTGAGGTATTCTTCCGGCCGTTCTTCTATCATTGTCGTCGCGCTCCACTTAGGATACCCTAATTGTCCCTCAGGCAGCATGAATAAGTCAAACGCTCCGCCCGCATTCGCCCGTCGGCGCGATTTGCCGCTCTGGGCCATCGGCGGGTGGCACTTAGGCTATCCTAATAACATAGTCGGCAGGGGTTGCCGTGAGTGAAGTGGTGTTGCCGAGGGGAGCGAGCACGGCTCCCGTCACACCAGATGGTGCCTATGAGACTCACCGAGAGGGTGGAGCCGTTTTCGGGGGACAGGCCATGCCCACTAGAACCATCCTCGTATTCTTCTTACACTAAGGTGGCCTATGCGCCGGTAACCATGCCTTGATATCGACCCAATTCTGGCAGGAGGAGAAATGTCTAAACACCCGGTCAATATAGCACTCCACGACAAGAGAACGTTCGGCCAAAAGGCCGCTGATGGTTTCACGAATTCGTTCGGGACATGGACGTACATCATTATTCAGACGGTGATGATAGTTTGCTGGATGGCTCTGAATGTCGTGGCCTTCATCCATCACTGGGACGCGTACCCGTTCATCTTACTGAACCTGGCTTTTAGCGCTCAGGCCTCCTATGCTGCGCCGCTGATCCTAATGGCATAGCCGTGGAGACGGAGGATATACTCAAGATTCAGAACACGCAGATCGAGCTTCTAAAAGCGATCAAGGAGGAAACGGCGCTCCTGAAGCTGTTGGTTAAGCAACCTGGGACGTAGTGACGGCCCGCAAAAACGAGCCCACCCTCTATGTTACTCGTACAGGTAGCATCTTGTGTGACAGAGCCACGCTCCCGGTCCATGGCAACACCGCCTCAGGCGCCGGCGGCCTGCACCCCAGCGCGTTCTGGGGACGCACACCAGGGGAAGATAGTGATTGCCACGATCGCAACAACGCGTTCGCTTTCAAGAACGCGCTACGGACAGCGCACGAGGCCGTCTCTGCGGGCCTCCTCAACGCTTCACCAGCCTCCCCACGAAGTAGCCACCGCTGCGAGGCGCGGCCGCCCCCTCTTCTTGCGCGGTCTCCCGCGGCAGATGCGCGCTAGGAGACGGCGACTGATTCTGGCTGGACGCCTTGGTAGGAGATCGCGTGCAGCGATGACGTGACGACGGCCAGTTGGCGTGGGGGTGCCGATACTCCATCCGTCCCTGCGCTGGTTGACCAATCTCCAACCTGCACCCAGGGTTGGACCCGTCAGCAGAGTAGCCGCAGGCAGCGGGGAGTATTGTCTCCCCGAACCATGGCGAAAAGGCTTCGCACTCAGGAGGCGCCGCAGACACGCCCGCGCGCTGGTGCTACAATGCCTTGGGAGTAGGAGTCGCAGCTACCATGGTGAAGATTCTAATAGCCGATGACGACTCCGGCACATGTGAGACTCTGGCGGACATACTGGCCGCGCAAGGCCACGAGGTGCGGACGGTAGAGGATGGACGCGCCGCGCTAGAGGTTACACGAGGCGAACGCTACAACATCGCGTTCATAGACCAGCGAATGCCTGGCGGAGACGGCCTCACGGTGGTGAAGGAGCTACGAAGAAGCCATGCCTGTGATGACATCTACGTCATTACTGCTTACGCTGAGGACAGTTTCGTGCGCCAGGCTCTTGCCAGCGGCGCGGATCGTGTGTTCGCGAAGCCGCTTGATATTCCGTTGATCTTGAGGACACTCAACGAAGCCATCGGTATTAGTCTACCACGACAAGTCGCGCTTTCCGGAGGCAAGAGCGACGCGACGCCGCAGGTGGAAGGCTTGACGCGGCGCGAGTTGCAGGTCTTGGCCCTTCTTGCTCAAGGGAAGCACAACCGGGGTATCGCCGAGGAGCTTGCCCTCAGCCCAAGGACCGTGGAGAGGCATGTCGGGAAGATACTCGCGCGCCTTGAGGTCGACAGCAGGTCAGCGGCGGCCGCACTTGCTATTCGTCATCGTCTCGTCTAGGTGAACGCTCGGCGGCAGGCAACTCCCATTCCCTAGGCACTGGTGTCGCCGCTTTCTTTTCAAACTGCGCAAAGGCATCCTGGATGTGAAGGAGGGCAGCACGGGCAGCGTTACGGGGAGGGGAATAGTAGCGCGAGTTGATCGCCTGCTGGCCGACGACGGCGATGGCGTCGGCAGCGTGGCCGACGAGCGCCGACTCGAGAAGTCGCTGCAGACCCTGGAACTCGGGGTTAACGAATATTGCCGTCACAGACCGGGTGAGCCGATCCACCTCGACCTCTACCGTCAACAGCGTCGTCGCGCCGCTGGGAGTTTGCGGCAGGCGCCCGGTTCCGCCGCAGATCATCTTCTCACCATTCATCTGCCGCGCCATATCGAGACCACTTGACAGCCCCGGCGGGGTTCGGCTAGGCTTGCGCCGACAGGACCAGCGGGTTGACGCGCTCGCTTGTCGATGAGTTCTTCCTCCTGCGACGAACGGCCAGCGTTTCTCTGCCCGCTCCCCGGTCTTGCCTACGTGCCTTGTAGCAGCCTTCGCGAGGGGCTGTCATGCGCGATACTACGCATTTTCATGATTTCGTGAACCATTTCTTCGTTCTGTCCCCACTGGAGCCCTAGACATCAGTCTCAGGGAGGTGGCCCATGACGGTACAGCATCGCGTCTCTCAGACAGGAGAGGTGGAGGAGGCGCTCCGCCGCAGTGAGGCGAAATACCGCGCGATCTTCGAGAAAATGCAAGACATCTTCTTCCAGACGGATCGCCAGGGGTTCATCGTGGAGGTTAGCACCTCAGTGGAGCGGTACGGCTACGCCCGCGAAGAGCTTATCGGCACACCGGCCGCGGAGGTCTACGACGACCCGGCAAAGCGGATAACGCTGACACACCTTCTCGAAAACGGAGAGGTCACTGATCGCGAGGTGCGGCTGAAAGCTCGAGACGGCCGCGTGGTCGACTGCTCGCTAAGCTTTCACATGTTGCGGGACCCCGATGGCGCCCCCGCCGGGACCGAAGGTTGCCTCAGGGATATCAGCGATCGAAAGCGGGTCGAGGAGGAGCTACAGAAACATCGTGACCGGCTTGAGGAGCTGGTCGGGGAGCGAACCGCCGAGCTGGCGCAGACTAACGAGCGTCTCCGGCGGGAGGTGGAGGAACGCCGGCGGGCGGAGGAGGCGCTCCGGGACAGCGAGGAGCGCTTCCGGCAGGTGCTGGAGGTCTCCTCCGACCTGATTTGCCGGGCGGACATCGCGACCGGCGCCTCCGAGTACGTAAGTCCGGCTGTGCATCCCCTGACCGGGTTCACTCAGGAGGAGTTCACCGCTCTGGGGATGCGGGGTTTCCGTCAGAGGATGCATCCTGATGACTGGCCGCGATACAAGCAAAGAATCGATGGTTTCCTCTTCCGAGGCTCGGACGTCGGTGCCGCCCGCCGGCAAGAATATCGCTGGCAGTGCAAGGACGGGCAGTACCGCTGGTTCGGCTACAGCCTTGCCCTTATCCGCGGCGAGGATGGGCAGCCGCTGGCCCTGGTGATCAACGCGCGCGACACGACGGAGCGTCACCAGGCGGAGGAGGCGCTGCGCGACAGCGAAGAGCGCTTCCGCACCCTTGCCGCTTCAGTGCCGGTGGGCATCTTCCAGACGGATGCTGAGGGCAAGATCGAGTATGTCAACGATCACACGCTGGAAATCACCGGATTGACGGCGTTGGAAGAGACGGCCGGCTGGCGCTGGGGCATTGACCCTCACCCTGATGACCGAGAGGCGGTTCTGGCGGAGAGAACGAAGGCGATGGCAGAGGGTCGCGTGTTTCTAGGGGATTTCCGCATATTGACCCCACAGGGTGTGACACGGTGGGTGGAGACGCGTAATAGCCCGCTGTTCGACGAGAAGGGTGAGCAGATAGGACGTGCGGGGATAGTGGAAGACGTCACCCAGCGGCGCCAGGCCGAAGAGGCGCTGCGGGAGAGCGAGCAGCGATTCTCCAAGGCGTTTCACGCTGGCCCTCTTGGCATCGCTATCAGCAAGGTTGGCAATGGTCGGTTCATCGATGTCAATGACAGTTACGTGCAAACAGTGGGATATAGCCGAGAAGAGGTCATAGGCCAAACTTCCCTCGAACTCGGCATGTGGGTTGACCCTATCGATCGGGCAAGGATGGTGCAGGCATCTCCCGAGGGAGAGGTAGTTCGGGACTTTGAAGCCAAGTTCCGCCGGAAATCAGGTGAGATACGTGATGTTCTCGCGTCACTTGTGATGATTGAGCTTGATGGCGAGATCTGCTTGCTGACAATGACCAGGGACATAACCGAGCGCAAGCAGGCGGAGGAGGCGCTGCGGGAGAGCGAAGAGCGTTTCCGCACCCTGAGCGCCGCCGCGCCTATCGGCATCATGCTAGTACACAACAAGGACGGGCTGGTTTACTGCAATGAGCGCTTCCTGTCCATTTTCGGGTTGCCCAAGGAGAAAGCCATGGGATTTGGCTGGGTCAAGTACCTTCACCCTGATGACCGGGAGGCGTTTCTTGCCGAAAGGTCAAAGGCCATGGCCGAAGGGCGGGAGTTTATCAGGGAGTTCCGCGTTGCCACTCCTCAGGGAGAGACGCGTTGGTTGAGCACGCACACTACGCCGCTCTTGTCCCAGGAGGGAGCGTCGAACACCCGCGTGTGCACCCTAGCAGACATCACTGAGCGCAAGCAGGCGGAGGAGGGGGACCGGCAGCTACACGCGGAGCATGTCCGAGCAAACGAGCTGCGCCGTATGGTGCGCATCTTGGAGCAGATGGCGGCAACCTTAGCTCACGAACTGCGAAATCCTCTGGGCGTCATCAGCAACTCCGCCTATTTCCTAGCAAATCAGGCAGGAATCGACGATCCCAGGGTCGAGAAGCACGCCGAGATCATAGGCCGCGAGGTCGCCAGCGCCAAGCGAGTCATCGATGACATACTGGAGTTTGCCCACGTGCCGGAAATCATCCCTTCGCCGGCCAGGCTGAACGCCATCGTCGACCAAGCCTTGGCGCGATCGCAGGTGCCGGCCAACATCCGCGTCACGCGGAAGCCAGCGGTGGATCTTCCGCTTCTTGTTTGCGACGAGGAACGCTTGGAGCGTGGGTTTCTCGATGTCATTACCAACGCGGTTCAGGCCATGCCCCATGGCGGGCGCCTGTCAGTGAAGACGCGCCGGTCTGCAGACGGCGTGGCAGCAGTGTTCGCCGACACTGGGGAAGGAATCGCGCCGCAGAACCTGGCGAAGATATTCGACCCCATGTTCACGACGAAATTGCGAGGGATCGGCCTCGGCCTCACGGTCGTGCGGAGAACCGTGGAGCAGCACGGCGGAAGAGTGGAAGTGCGAAGCGTCCTCGGGCATGGCACAACGGTCACAATGATGCTGCCCGTCGACTGCCGGTCCGCGCTGGTGGTGGACCCTCAGAGCATCTGAAGAAGGGCTTGGGAGCGCATGACAGAAGTCGTCGAGCTACAAGAACGTTTCCAGCTTCCAGGCTTGAACCGAAGCCGTGCCCGAATGGAGCGGCTGAAACCCAAGTGACGACTCTGCCATCGCGGCCCGCGGCCCGCACACTAAATGTGGTTCGTGTTCGGCGGCATTGCTAAGCCGTCCCGGCAGAGCCGCTGCAGAGGCTAGTCCGTTTCCCACGATCCTGATGATGGGAACTCGCGAAGCTAAGGAGCCTCTGAGACTGCCGCGCGGCAGCGGTGCAGTGTATGATCTGTCAGGATCGAAGACAGCATCATCTGCCAGCGGGAAGGGCAGAGATGCTGGTCAACAGCCTAGAACCGTGGGCCTAATCGGGCAGGGCAGTGGAGTTAGCCCCAGCCATTCACGCCGCCACCAACACTACGCGATAATAGTATCTCTGTCCCCACCGCTGAGATGGAGGGAAACGGGGAAACGAACCTCTATGTCTCTACGTTAGGCGCCCGCCGCTCTTCCAGCCGCGCGATCAGCGGGACAAACACCATCAGGTCTTGGTGTGCGGTACGACCACGCGGCGCCGGCGCCGAAGGCTACCACCTCGGTGGAGCGTCGGGAGTCCACATCATGGCCAGAAGGGCATCGCCGCGGTCCCGGTTGACTGGCCTGAACACCTCCCACTCGTGCGGCTCCACCCGCACCTCGATTCGCGGGTAGCCAATCGGCTCGCCCGCTCCGATGCAGACGAAGGTCTCCGGGTCGAAGGCGTGCACGCCGCTTCCACAGGACCGGGAGAGAACTCGCCACCTGCACGACCATGTCCACGCTGGCGACCCTCTGCCGCCGGCGCTCCTCAAGCTCGGTGTGTCGAGCCACCATGACGCCTATTCCCCGCTCGATGTTCGACTTCCGCGAGATTGGAGCAACGGGGCCCAACTTGGACTGATTGGACTGGACTCTTGGACTTCCGTTGGACTGGCAGGCCTCATACTGGCGCCCAAGACCGCCTGACAAACCACCCGCGATGCAGCGGCCGGCCGGCGGCGGAAGGAAGGAGCCATGCGAGGCCTGGTTGTCGGAATAACGGTTCCCGTTGCCCTCGTGGTGGAACTTCTCTGCGTAGTTCTCGACCACTTCGCGGGGCCGGATACTACCGATCCCCAGGCACTCGCTGAGCCGGTCTTCGCCGGTGCGCCGCTGGGGGCGTTCGGCGAAGACCCCGGTGGACTG
>JBEKDP010000122.1:0-6009 GCA_050014295.1 Dehalococcoidia bacterium
CACGTCCTTCTCCTCGCCTCGAACCACCACGACCGCCGTCCCGCCGCTCGTCGCCAGCTTCGCCGCCTGCACCTTCGTCGCCATCCCGCCGACGCTCCGCTCTCCCGGATGCGATGGTCCGCCCGCCAGCTCCTCGATGCTCTCATCGATCCGGTCGACCCGCGGTATCAGCCGCGCCGTAACGTCGAGCCGGGGGTCCGCCGTGTACAGGCCGCCCGTGTCCGTCAGCAGCGCCAGCAGGTCCGCGTCGACCAGGTTCGCCACCAGCGCCGAGAGGTTGTCGTTGTCGCCTATCTTCGCCCCCTCGATCTCCTCGACGGCCACCACGTCGTTCTCATTGACGATGGGCACCGCCCGCAGCGCCAGCAGCGCCAGCAGCGTGTTCCGCGCGTTCAGATACCCGACCCGGTCCACCAGGTCGCGGCGGCTCAGCAGCGTCTGCGCTATGACGATGTCGTGCCGGGAGAAGACCTGGTCGTAGCACTGCATCAGATGGCTCTGCCCGACCGCCGCCAGCACCTGCCGAAAGGGGATGTCGCGCCGCTCCTTGATATCGCCGAGCCGCTGCCGGCCCGCCGCAATCGCCCCCGACGTCACGAGTATCACGTCCGCATCGAGAGCGTGCAGTCGCGCCACCTGCCCGGCGATCGACGACATCGTCTCCAGGTTGAGGCGCTCGCTGCCCGCCGTCAGCAAGTTCGTGCCCAGCTTCGCAACGATGCGCCGGTAGCGCAGCCCGTCGCCCGCCTGTCCCTTTGTAGCCCGTTCAGAGCCTTTCATGCCCATCCTTCCCGTCGCGCGGTCTATGCAGGATTATAGCGACGGCCTGCGCCGCTCACAAGAAACGCGCCCGAGGCGCTCCACCGAAACCGTCCGATGGGCGTTAACTTTTATTGCCGATGCGCGTTGTAACTGACAGAGGCCGACCAGTTGCCGGTCCTCATTTCTCCACTCTGAAAGGAGTCAACCATGAAGCGTCTTCTCATCGCCGTCCTCGCCCTTGTCGGCATCCTATCCGCCGGCTGTATCGTCCGTTTCGGCACGCTCACCAACGAAAACGACACCGCCGATTTCGTCGGCCTGGCCAGCAACCTCACGAACGCGGATATCGTCGCCGCCTCCGTGCAGGTAGACTTCCTCGACAGCTCCGGCAGTGTCATCAGCACCGTGAACGCCAGCCCCTGCACGCGTACCTTGCAGAAGCACATGGACTCGCCCATCGAGGCCTCGTTGCCGGCAGGCGTGACCGCCAAGAAAGTCAGGACGACGGTCCATCCGCTTACATTCGGCACCAAGGTCGTCGCAGACCTCGACGTCAATGAAGACGATATCGCCATCACCACGAGCGACGACACCATGGACATCAAAGGCACCATCGACGTCGGCGGTGACGACCTGTATTCTGTGCATGTCTGCGCCGCGCTGCTCGACCGCGACGGCAACGTCTTGGCGGTGGGCGACCACACCGCTTCGCCGGCAGATATCAACAGCGACGCCTCGGGCACCTTCGATGTCCCGATCGACACCAGCATCATGTCCGACACCGGCGACATCCACCAGTTCGAGCTGTGGGTGGACGCGCTTGTTCACCACCCAACTGACGTGACCGCGCCGGTGGTCGTCGGCCCCAATGATGTCGCAGACTTTGAGGCGACGGCAACGCCGGGGCCGACGAGTACGGCCACAGCGACATCCACGCCCACGACCGCGCCCACGCCGCCATAACAGAGAGTTCTGAACCAAAGCAACTTCAGCATAAGCCAAAGCGGGGCCCCAAGTAGCCGAGGGCCCCGCTTCTGGTTGCTGGTTTGCTGTCTACTATGCCTTGACTACCGCTAGCCGCACCCCTTGCCCATCGATGGTTTGTTCCTCTCGGTAGGCCTCGATCGGCGGCTCGCCCTCCACCAGCTCGTGCGACAGCGTCTCCTGACATATGTACTCGCGAAAGCGCGTCATCACGCGCCGGATGTCATCGCCGTCTTGGTAGTAGGAGACGATTCGGTCGGAAATCTCGAACCCCGCGCCGCGCCGCATCGTCTGAATGCGGTGGACAATCTCCCGCGCCAGCCCCTCGTCGATCAGCTCCGGGTTGAGGTTCGTGTCGACAGCGACCATGCGCGCCTTGATGCCCCCTGCGTGGCCCGCGCTGATATCCTTTGTGTCTAACGCATGGCTGAAACCAGGGCGGTCCTTGACGCTCACACTCACGTCCCCTTCGTACAGCTCGAACTCGCCCAGCCTTCCGACCGGCTCAGCACTCTCGGCCGAAAAGAGCGACTCCAGTTGCGCGAGTGCACCCGGATTCTTTAACAACTCTTCCAGTTCCGCAAGCCTCGGCCCGTACCTCGGTCCTAAAGTCGCTTTGTTCGGCACGATCTGGGCCTCGATATAGGGTGAGGCATCATCAGTGAAGGCGAGTTCCTTGATATTGAGCTCGTCCAGCAGAGTCCGGCTCTGACTCTCGAGCTCGCGTCTCTCGCTTGAGGACAGCCCCACGATCAGCAGCCTCCCGACCGGCTGCCGAACCTTGATGCCTGCCCTGTTCCGCGCCGAGTGACCCAAACTCGCCACTCTCATCACGAGCCGCGTCTCCTCGTCCAGTTGCGGGTCGATGCGCGACAAGTCGGGCTCCGGCCAGTCGCAGAGGTGCACGCTCTGCGGCGCCGCCTTATCATGCGAGCGCACGACGTTCTGGTATATCTCCTCCGCCAGGAAAGGCAAGAATGGGGCCAAGATCCTGCTCAGAGTGGCGAGACACGTGTGGAGCGTTTCGTACGCAGCCGTCTTGTCGGAGTCGTTCTCGCTTTTCCAAAAGCGACGCCGGCTGCGCCTCACGTACCAGTTGGAGAGATCCTCCGTGAACCCCTCAATGCGCCGGGTCGCGGTCATACAGTCGAACTCCTCCAAGTCGGCCGTGATGTCATCGACCAGTTGGTTCAAGCTGGACAGAATCCAGCGGTCCAGATCGGCCAACAACGGCGCTTCGGCAACGGAGGATTGCGGCTGGAAACGGTCGAGGTTAGCGTACGTCACGAAGAAGGAGTAGGTGTTCCAGAGCGTGAGGATGAAGCCGCGCCGGACCTCGTCGCCGGAATGCCAGCCGAAGTTGAGGTTTGACGTCGGGTTGTGGCGGCAGAACAGCCAACGCATCACGTCAACGCCCATCCGCTCGGCGGCCTCCTCAAACCAGATGGCGTTGCCCTTGCTCTTGTGCATCTCCTCCCCCTGCTCATCCCGCAGGAGAGCGTAGCCGAAGCACTTGCGGAAAGGCTCGCGGTTCTCCATGACCGTGCTCATGGCAAGCAGCGAGTAGAACCAGTTGCGGAACTGGCCGGGGAAGCTCTCGGATATCCAATCGGCGGGAAACCACTCCTGCCAGTATTGCCTGTTGTGGCGGTAGTCCAAAGTGGAGTAGGGAACGATGCCCGCATCCAGCCACGGGTTGCCCACATCCGCGATGCGCGACACCGGCTCGCCACACTGCGAGCAGCCGATCCTGACCGCGTCGATCCAGGGGCGATGCGGTGAATGACCCGCGAACTCCTCCCATCCTTCGACCGCCCGCTCTTTGAGCTCCTCATCGCCGCCAATGACATCTACGTTACCGCAGGCGCATTCGTAGATCGGCAGAGCGAGACCGTAATAGCGCTTCTTGGAGATCATCCAGTCTTCCATGTTCTGCAGCCAGTCGAGTTCGCGCGCCAGGCCGAACTCTGGAATCCAGCGGACCTTCTTGGTGACAGCGGCTATGCCATGCCGCAACTCGTCCATCGAGATGAACCACTCGTCAACCAAACGGAAGACAAGTTCGCTATCGCAGCGCCAGCAAACCGGATAGCGGTGGGTGTAGTCCTGGACGCGATAGAGAATGCCCTTTTGCTGCAAGTCGTCGAAGATCGGCTGGGTGACCTCACTGACGTTGCGACCGCTGAGCCAGCCGTATCCCTCCAGAAAGTTGCCGGACTCATCCAGCGGAGCGATGACCGCCAGGTCGAACTGCTTGCCCAACTCGAAGTCCTCTTTGCCGCAGCCAGGCGCAATGTGGACGACACCCGTGCCCTCACTTTCGCTGACCTCGCCCCAAGGGATCACTTTGTGCTCTATGCCCTGTTGGGCCGCCAACTCGTCGTAGGGTCCGCGGTAGACCCAGCCGACCATCTCCCGTCCCTTCACCTCTCCCAGCACCTCGTGGGCACCCTGGAGAGACCCGAGGGCTGCCTTGGCGAGGTAATAGATGTCATCGCCTTGGCGGACGCGCACGTAGGTCAGATCCGGCTGAACAGCGGCGGCGACGTTCGCGGACAGAGTCCAGGGCGTCGTCGTCCATACAAGTAGATATTCCCTGTCTCGCGAGACCAGCGGGAGCCGCAGATAGACGCTGGGATGCGTCAGCTCGCGATAGCCCTCCGTTACGATTTCGTGCTGTGACAGCCCGGTGGCGCACCGCGGGCACCAGGGCATGACATCGTGACCCTTATACAGCCACCCGTGCTCGTGACATCGCTTGAGGAAGTGCCAGATAGTGTAGTTGTTCTCGTCTGAGAACGTGTAGTAGGAGTTCTCCCAGTCCATCCAATAGCCGAGGCGGATCGACTGCTCCGTCTGGATAGCGGCGAACTTCCGCACCCGCTCCTTGCAGGCTTCCACGAAACGGGCGATGCCGAAGTCCTCGATCTCGTGCTTCGACTTGAACCCCATCTGGCGCTCGACCTCGACCTCGATCCAGAGGCCCTGGCAGTCGAAGCCGTTCTGATAACGTTGGCGAAAGCCCTGCATCGTCTTGAACCGCTGATACAGGTCCTTGTACGTGCGCCCCCAGGCGTGATGAACGCCCATCGGGTTATTGGCCGTGATCGGTCCGTCAATGAATGACCACTTTCTGGGCGAGTCCTCATTGCGACGCAGGTACTGCTGCACCACGTCTTGCTCTTGCCACCAGCGCAAGATGTCCCGCTCCAGAGCTGGAAAGTCGACCTTGGTCGGAACCGGCTTGAACATCCGTCTCTCCAATAATAATGCCCGTCCACAAGGGACGGGCCTAAGTCGAACCCGCGGTACCACCCTGGTTCCTCGCCGTAGCGAGGCCCCTCTCGGGGCACGCATCGATGCCCCTGCCCTCGATAACGGTGGGCGCTCCGACCGAGCCTACTGGGTCGCTATCGCGCCGTTCGGTCGGCGGCTCGGGAGGGATATTCAGCCGGCGCTACCGTGTCTCCCACTCGAAGGCGGGACCCCTTTGCGGGGCGCTCACACCAACTCCGGACTCGCTGCTCGGCTCTACCGGCTTACTCGTCTCCGTCGCAGCCTTTAGCAATCACGAAGTATACGTTCAGCCGGGACGAACGTCAACCGGCGGAAACCCGTATCGCGGGGAAGAGCTAGACCTCGGGGGAAGTCTTGGTCTCAGTGCGGATCTTATTATAGCAGGCGCTGCAGTAGACCGGCCGGTCGCCGCGAGGAACGAATGGCACCTCCGTCATCATACCGCATTCCGCGCACGTCGCGGGGTGCATCTGCCGCGGTGTCCTGCCGCCGAAGCTGGCAAACGCCCCGTAGCGTACGTAACCGTCCTCAGCCTCGTTGCTCCGGGAGTTCTTCCGAGCGCTGCGGCAAGAAGGACACCGCACCGGCTCGTTTTGCAGCCCCTTGCTGGCGTAGAACTCCTGCTCTCCAGCAGTAAAAACAAAACTGCCGTTGCAATCGCGGCAAACAAGTGCCTTATCGGCGAAACTCACTGATTTCTCCGTTTCAACTTACGCTACTTGTTAACATACCGATTATACGATGCCCAAACTGGCGACGCAAGGTCGAGCAATCGCCGGGGGCCGACGTAGCGTCAGCTTGGCCAAATGGGATTCTCCGTGCTCGTTACCTCCGAGATGGCGTCCGAGCGACCGAGGAGGGAGGACAAACGGACTAGGGGCAATCGGCGCCGCAGAATATCTATCTCGTCGCTGTTCAAAAGAGACGACACCGCAAAGAACACCACCACGCCAACCAGACTGCCGC
>JBEKDP010000123.1:0-5902 GCA_050014295.1 Dehalococcoidia bacterium
TGCCATCAACCTTGACTTCTTCATCCGCATGCCGAAGCCGGTGGGCGAATCCGGCGGCGGTGTTGCCAACTCGATAGCGGGCTCGGTCTTGACCGTCGGCATAGCCAGTGTCATCGGGATCCCCGTTGGCGTAGGCGCCGGCGTGTTCGTGGCGGAGATGGCCGGGCCGAGGTTGGCGGGCGCCGTTCGGTTCACGGCGGATGTCCTGACCGGCGTGCCTTCGATCGTCGTCGGCATCCTGGCCTACACCTGGGTCGTGACGAAAATGGGGCACTTCTCGGCCCTCGCGGCGGGGGTTGCCCTGGCGATCATCATGCTGCCGATCATGGCCCGTTCGAGCGAGGAGATGCTGAAGCTGGTGCCCCAGTCGCAGCGAGAGGCGGCGCTGGCGCTGGGCGTGACGCGTTGGCGGACGATCCTGAGCATCGTCATCCCGGCGGCGCGGCGCGGCCTCATTACGGGCGGCCTGCTGGCGGTAGCGAGAGCTGCTGGAGAGACCGCTCCGCTGCTCTTCACCGCCCTCGGGAATCGTTTCTGGAGCCTTAGCGTCACAGGCGGGCCCGTCGATACGCTGCCCCTGCGGATCTACCAATATGCCATCGGGCCGTCTGACATCGCGCATCAGCAGGCGTGGGCGGCATCGTTCGTGCTGGTATCGATGGTCTTTCTCATCAGCCTCCTGTCTCGTGTGCTACTATCTAGACGAGGATAGAGAATAGCGGTGATGACTGACTTCCAAACCGATCCGGTAACCGTGGCCGTCCCTCGAGTCTCGACGGAATCAGACGCGGGACAAACGTGTCCGGTATCCGAAGCCGAGGCCCGGGCGGAAGGCATGGTGATAACAAAGCTCAACGCCTGGTACGGGTCGTTCCAAGCTATAAGAGATGTGAACCTGCTCGTCGGGCCGAGGCGGGTCACCGCCGTTATTGGCCCGTCCGGCTGCGGCAAGTCTACGCTTATCCGCTGCTTGAACAGGATGCATGAGGTAGCGCCGAAGGCCCGCGTCTCGGGCCAGGTGTACCTCCGTTCCGAAGACATCTACGGGAACGGCGCAGACCCGGTGCTGGTGCGGCGCCGCGTGGGCATGGTCTTCCAGAAGCCGAACCCTTTCCCGACGATGTCCGTCTTCGACAACGTTGCCGCCGGCCTACGGCTGAACAGCCTCTTCTCTCGCCGCAGCCACCTCGGGGACACCGTCGAGCGCGGGCTGCGACGGGCGGCGCTGTGGGACGAAGTGAAGGACAAGCTCAAGCAGCCGGCAACTGAGCTGTCGGGCGGGCAGCAGCAACGCCTTTGCATCGCCCGTGCCCTGGCGATCGAGCCGGAAGTCATCTTGATGGACGAACCGTGCAGCGCTCTCGACCCGCTGGCGACCCTCAAAATCGAGGACCTGATGCGCGACCTGTCGCGAACGTACGCCATCGTCATCGTGACGCACAACATGCAGCAGGCCGCGCGCGTCGCCGATTGCACGGCGGTGATGATGATGGCGGAAGACCGCGCCGGTGAGATGGTCGAGTACGGACTCACGAGCGAGGTCTTCACCAACCCCAGGGACAAGCGGACCGAGGACTACATCACCGGCCGGTTCGGCTAGATCGGACGAAACGATGGCTCGCACTCTGCTCGAACGTCTCCTCGCCGAGATCCAGGAAGAGATGCTCGTGATGGCGGACATGGTCGAGAGCGCCATCCCGCGCTCGATTCAGGCGCTCAAGAGTCGCGATCTTGACCTGGCCCGGCAGGTGATTGCCGACGACATAAAGGTCAACCTGAAGCGCTACAACACCGAGGAGAGATGCCTGGAGCTGATCGCCACGCAGCAGCCGCTGGCGGGCGACCTGCGAACCATCGTTGCCGTGCTCTACATGATCGTCGACCTCGAGCGCATCGGGGACCACGCGGAGGGAATCGCGAAGATCGTCGTGATGCTGGCGGATGAGCCTCCGCTCAAGCCTTACATCGACCTGCCGCGGATGGCCGACATCGCGGTCGACATGCTGCGTGAGAGCCTGGAGGCGTTCAAACACCGCGACGCCGAACGGGCGCGGGCGGTAATGGATCGCGACGACGAGGTCGACGCGCTATACGACCAGGTGTACCGCGAGCTCCTGACGTATATGATCAACGACCCGCGCACGATACAGCGGGCGACCCGCCTCATTTGGGTGGCCCACAACCTGGAGCGGATAGCCGACCGCGTGACCAACATCTGCGAGCGCGTCATCTATCTGGTGACGGGCAAGGTGGAGGAGCTCAACGTCTCCAGGTACTGACGGGCCTCGCCCGTAGCCTCCCTTGCCGCCGGGGCGACATCGCGCTATCCTCCTCTTCGACACGTCCTTCGCTTGCAGCGACCGACCACCAGCTCGCGAGAACAGGCAGGGCAAAATGCTGGGCTTCCCGATCATCGACGCGCACGTCCACACTTTCCCAACGCCGGCGATCGGCCTCCAGGCGACCGGTGGCATGAACCTGAGCGGCTGCACGGGCACGGTACAGGAGCTGCTGGGCCTGATGGCCGTCGGCGGCATCGACCGGGCGGCGATGATGAACATGACGCCTGTCGCCGACATGCGGGAGGCCGCCCTGGCGGCCGGCAAGGGCCCGCCCGAAGAAGTCGCCCGCCAGATGGTGGAGCGCATGAAGCGGCGCAACGCCTGGACCTGCCAGATTGGGCGGGAGCAGCCGTCGCTCATCCCCTTCCTCAGCCTCGACCCGTCGATGGGACCGGAGGACGCAGTGGCGGAGATCCACCGCTGCGTCGACGACGGCGCGCGCGGCATCAAGCTCCATCCGGCGAGTCAGCGCTTCAACCCCGACGACGCTAATCTCCGGCCCGCCTACGCCGAGGCGGAGTCGATGGGGCTGCCCGTGCTCTCGCATGGGGGTGTCTTCTTCCCCGACCCGGAGTCGTCGGAGCACACGCGGCCGAAGGCGTTCGCGCGCGTCCTCGAGGCGTTCCCGCGACTGACCCTGGTGCTGGCGCACATGGCCCAGGGCTATTTGGATGAGGCGCTGGCGATGGCCGAGAGGTTCCCCAACCTCCTGTTCGACACGTCGGGCGTCATCACGGGAGCGATGGAGTTGTCTCCGGTCTCGGACGAGGAGGCGGTAGCGCTCATCAGGCGGCTCGGCGCCGACCGCGTCCTCTTCGGCTCCGACTGGCCCTGGTTCCACCCGCTGCGCGACCTGGAGCGCATCGAGACGCTGCCCTTGTCGGACCCGGAGAGACGGCTTATCCTGAGCGAGAACGCCCGTCGCGTCATGCGCATCTAGCCCCACGGCGGAGGTGAGACGTGCCGATCGATAGCTTCAAGTGGCTGCCGCCCTCACTGGCCAACTACTACAAGAACCTTGCCATCGAGCGAAGCGACGTGCCCTGGACCCCGCTCACGAAGCCGCTGAGCAAATGCCGTTTCTCGCTGCTCAGTACCGCCGGCATCTACGTGAAGGGGAAACAGCCGCCTTTCGATGTGGAGAGAGAGCGGCGGGAGCCCACGTGGGGAGACCCCAGCTATCGCGCCATCCCGCGGGACGTGCGCCAGGAGGACGTCGGCGTCGCCCACCTGCACATCAAGCCGGACGACCTCGAGGCCGACATGAACGTCGCGCTCCCCATCCAGCGCTTCCTCGAGCTGGAGGCGAACGGCGAGATCGGCTCCCTGGCGCCTACCAGCTACTCGGTCATGGGCTACCAGCAGTCGAGCGACCAGTGGCGCGACCGATATGGCCCGGAGATCGCCGACCGCATGAAAGACGAAGGCATCGATTGCGCCTTCCTTACTCCCGTCTGACCGGAGTGTTGCCGGAACGCGCCCGTGTTGGCGCGTGCAATCGAAGCGGCCGGTATTAGCACCGTTCTCGTTACCATGATGCCCTATCTAGCGGAGGTGGCTGGAACGCCCCGGATCGTCGGCATCGAGTTTCCTTTCGGCCACCCGCTGGGGCACGCCGGCGACCGCGAGGAGCAGATGCGCGTGATCCGCGATGCCCTTCGCGCCCTGGAGGAGATCAGGGAGCCGAATACCACGGTTGATCTGCCGTACGAGTGGCCGGACTTCGAGACCTGGAAGACGGCCTGGCAGCCAACGGAGCCCGCTCCGATCACGAAGTACCTGCGGGAGCGGGCGCGGCTGCGGGCCGAGGCGAGGCGAGAGCAAGAGGGCCAGCCCTGAGGAGCGCTGTCCGCCGAGGGGCCGTTCGCTCCTCTGGTTGTTCGCCATTCCGTTGTGGAGGTCGGTCGATGGACTTCATGACGCTGATCGACGAGAGGCGCTCCGTCCGCGTTTACGAGCGGCGGGACGTGGAAGAAGAGAAGCTGGCTAAGATCCTTCACGCTGCGAACCGGGCCCCTTCCGCCGGCGACCTGCAGGCATATGAGATAGCCGTCGTACGCGCGGCGGCGGTGAGGCAGGCGCTCGCTCGCGCCGCCGTCGAGCAGCAATTCGTTGGCCAAGCGCCGGTCGTCCTCGTCTTCCTCGCCGAGCTGGCGCGCTCGAGCGCGAAGTATGGCCATCGCGGCGATAGCCTCTACGCGCTGCAGGACGCCACGATCGCCTGCGCCTATGCGCAGCTCGCGGCCCACGACTTGGGCCTCGCGGCCTGTTGGGTGGGCGCCTTCAGGAGCAAAGAGGTCATAGAGGCGGTTGGTGCGGCGCCTGGGCAGATGCCGGTGGCGCTCCTACCGATAGGCTATCCGGCGGAGAAGCCGGAGCCGACGCCTCGGCGCTCCCTGTCCGACCTGACACGGCGCCTCTAAGCGCTGCGGGTCTTCACATTTGGAAGGCCGCGGCGGAGACGACGGTCACCGGAGACGGCGGCTGCGGGTCGACCATGACGTTGATGCAAGCGGCGCGGCCGGCGGCGAACGCGCGCTCAAGCGCCGGCGCCACTGCCAGCGGGTCCTCTACCAGCTCCCCGTAGGCGCCGAATCCCTCGGCGGCCCGTTCGTAGTGCACGGCCCCCAGCTCCGTGGCGACCGTCTTGGCGCCGCGCAGCTCCTGCTCGTGCTTCACCATGCCCCAGGCCTGGTCGTTGTTGACGACGACGACGATGGGGAGCTTGTGGCGCACCGCTGAGTCGAACTCCGAGAAGTTGAGCCCCACGGAGCCATCGCCGGTCACGACGAGGACGCGCTTGCCCGGGTGGGCGATCTGCGCTGCCATCCCGAAGGGGAGACCGACGCCGAGACAGCCCAGATAGCCGTAGGAGATGAGGCGGCCGGGCTTCTGCATCGTCGCTACCATCTGCATCCAGACGAAAGTCTCGCCGCCGTCCACGACCAGGATATCGTCCTCACCCAGGAAGTCGTCGATTTCCTTCATCAGGCGGATAGGGTGCATCGGCTTCGCGTCCGATTCCAGCGCATCCTTGTAGAGGAACCGCGGCGCGTGCTTGAGGTTCGCCAGCGCCTGCAGCCATTCCGGTCGCTCCGGGAACGTGCGCCCTTCCGCCGCCCTAGTGAAGGCGCGTAGCGCCTCGCGGCAGTCGGCGACGATGCCGAGGTCGACGTCACGGTTGCGGCCGATCTCCGCCCCCTCGATGTCTATCTGAATCAACTTGGCGCTGGGCGGCAGCCAAATGCCGCCGGCGAGGAAGAGGCCGATACGCGCTCCCAGCAGAAGCACCAGGTCTGGCGCAAGCTCGGGCTGCAGCCCAAGTACGGCGAGGGTGCCGATGCCGCCGGCTCCCAGCGGGTGCCCCTCTTCGGGCATGGCGCCTCTCGTCGGGCCGTTGGCGACTACCGGCGTCGAAGTCGCCTCGGCAAACTGGCGCAGCTCTGCTGTTGCCCGGGCGAACCAGACGCCGCGGCCGGCAACGACGAGCGGGCGCTTCGCCTCCGCCAGCATTGACAACGCCTTCTCCACCGCTTCCGGGCTGGGTGCGGGTCGGGTTG
>JBEKDP010000124.1:0-5793 GCA_050014295.1 Dehalococcoidia bacterium
CGACGTTGTCGAAGCCGCTCAGGCCGTCGAGGCCGCCGTCCGCACGCCCGGCCCCTTCTACATACGAACCACCCGGCCCAAAATACCGATAATCTACGACGACGCCTACCGCTTCCGGCTGGGCAAGGCCCACCTCCTCCGGCCCGGCGCCGACGCCACCATCATCGCCCTCGGCATCATGGTCAAACCCGCCCTCAACGCCGCCGCCATGCTGGAACAAGAAGGAATCAACTGCCGCGTCCTCAACATGGCCACGCTGCGGCCCCTCGACGAAAAGGCGATCGCCGTCGCCGCCCGCGAGACCGGCGCCATCGTCACCGCCGAGGAGCACCTCGTCCACTGCGGTCTGGGCAGCCTCGTCTCCCAAATCGTGACCGGCGCCCACCCCGTGCCGATGGGCTTCGTCGGCATGCAGGACTGCTACGCCGAGTCGGGCCCCTGGCAGGAGCTAATGACCAAGTACGGCCTTACCGCCGAGAGAATAGCGAAAGAGGTGCGCCTCGTGCTCCAGCGCAAGAAGTCGCCGGCATGAACGATAGCATGACCCCATCCGCGCCCCGGCCGCGCGTCGCCGTCGTCTACACCAGCGCCGCCACCGTCCTCGACGATGTCGCCCACGCTATGCGTCTCGCCGGCTACACCGATGCCCTGCCGCGCGACGTCGAGACCATTCTCAAGATCAACGTCTCCTGGCAGCGCTACTACCCGGCCTGCTCCACCACCCCCTGGCAGCTCGAGGGCGTAATCCGTACGCTCCGCCAGGACGGCTACGAGAAGCTGCTGCCCGCCCAGAACGGCACCGTCGTCGTCAACTCCCACGATGGCGAGGTCAAGAACAAGCACAAAGTGGTCCTGGACAAGTACGGCCTCCAGAGCCTTCATCTGACCGATCCGGGCGTGCCTTGGGTCGACTTCAAGCCGAAAGGCGAGCTGCTTGTGCTCGACAAGGTCTTCCCGAAAGGGCTCAAGATCCCGCAGGCGCTGATCGGCAAGAACATCATCCACCTGCCGACCCTCAAGACCCACATCTTCACCACCATGACCGGCGCCATGAAGAACGCCTTTGGCGGACTCCTCGGCTTCCAGCGCCACTGGACTCATTCCGTCATCCACGAGACTCTGGTCGACCTCCTGATGATCCAGAAGGAGATCCATCCGGGCATCTTCGCCGTCATGGACGGCACCATCGCCGGCGACGGCCCGGGCCCGCGCACGATGCGCCCCCACGTCAAGAACCTCATCCTCGCCAGCGCCGACCAGGTTGCCATCGACGCCGTCGCCGCCAAGCTCATGGGCTTCGACCCGCTTTCTCTCAAGTTCATCCGCCTCGCTCACGAGCGCGGCCTCGGCTGCGGCGACCCACGCGACATCGAGGTCGTCGGCATGGACATCAGCAACGTCAACTTCGGCTTCCGCAGCGACGAGAACAACCTCGCCGGCCGCGGCCAAAAGCTCATCTACTGGGGGCCCCTGAAGCCCTTCGAGAAGCTCCTCCTTCGCACGCCCATAGTCCCCTGGTCGTTCTTCGCCTCCAACCTGTACTACAATTACCTCTGGTACCCTCTAGCGGGCCGCAAGAGAGTAAAGCAGGCTCTCCAGACGGAATGGGGTAAGCTCTTCCAGAGCTACTAGACAGCCCTTTCCGGGAAGGAAGCGTCCTTGACCCTCAAGAACCTGCGCGTCAAGTTCCTCTTCTCCCTCCTCCTCGGAATGCTCGTCGTCGTCGCCATGATGGTCTACGGCGACTTCTCCGACATCTGGGGGCGTCTCGGCGACTTCCGCTGGGAGTTGCTGCCGTTGCTGCTGGCGCTTTCCATGTGCAACTACCTCATCCGCTTCGTCAAGTGGCACTTCTTCCTCGGCCAGATCGGCATCCACGACGTACCCAAGTGGGACAGCTTCCTTGCCTTCTTCTCCGGCCTCGCCATGGTGATTACGCCGGGCAAGATGGGTGAGTGGCTCAAGAGCTACCTGCTCCGGGAGATGCGTGGCATCCCTTTCCTCCGCACCGCTCCCATCCTCCTGGCGGAGCGCTTCACCGATAGCGTCGCCCTTCTCCTGCTGGCCACCGCCGGCCTCTTTGTCTTCGGCGAGGCCTGGGAGATATTCGTTGTCGTTATCGTCGCTTGCGCCGTCGCTATGGTCGTCGCCCGCCACCGGCCGACCATGCGCGCCATCCTCCATGCCGCCGAGCGTGCCCCGTTCCTGTCCCGTTTCGCCACCCAAGTCGAGGACTTTTACGAGGCCACCTACACCCTCTTCGAGCCCTGGAGCCTCATCCTCACGACCGCTCTCAGCTTCGTCTCCTGGGCCGGCGAAGTGGTCGCTTTCTACCTCGTGCTGGTTGGCCTCGGTTACAACGGCTCCTGGATGCTCCTTCTCCAGGCCGCCTTCATCCTGCCCATCTCCACCCTCGCCGGCGCCGTCGTCCTGATCGCCCCCGGCGGCCTCGGCGTCGCCGAAGGCGGCATTACCGGCCTCCTTCAAGTAATCGTTGCCGGCATGACCAAGAGCGTCGCCACCCTCGCCGCCCTTATCATTCGTTTCACGACGCTCTGGTTCGGCGTGATCGTCGGCCTGATCACGCTTGCCGTCGTCAGCCGTCGCCTCGGCGCCCTGCATGCCGCCGATGAGGTCCCGGCGCCCGCGCTCGCCGATGTCGAGGACGGGGACCTTCAATCGACGCCATGACCGCCGACTCTCCCGATAGGCGTCCCTTTGCCCGCGACCGCGCCTCCCGTGCGGCCGTCGTCCCCATAGTCGGCAACAGCTGCGTTCTCGTCCTGAAGCTCACCGTGGGGCTCATCAGCGGCAGCATCGCCGTCCTCTCCGACGCCGTGGACAGCGCCGAGGACATCGGCGCCTCCGCCTTCGACCTCTGGAGCATCAGGATCTCCGCCAGGCCGCCGGACGAAGAGCACCCCTACGGGCATGGCAAAGCGGAGGGAATAGCGGCGACAGCGGAGGCCCTCCTGATCGGTGCCGGCGGGCTCTTCATCTTCTACCAGGCCCTCCACCGGCTCATCAACGGCGAGGCGCAGATCAGCGTCGGGCTGGCCCTTTTCGCCATGGCAGTGACGGCGCTGGTCAACCTGTCCGTCGTCCTCCACGTCTCCCGGGTGGCGAAGGAGACCGGCTCCCTCGCCCTTGCCTCCGGCACTCGCCACCTCTGGACGAACCTCATCCAGGCCGCCGCCGTCATGATCGCCCTCGTCCTCGTCGGCCTCACCGGCAGAAGAGAGTTCGATGCCATTGTCGCCCTCCTCCTCAGTGGCTTCCTCGTCTTCTCCGCCGCCAGGATCGTCAAGAGCGCCCTCTTCCAGATCATGGACGTCCGCCTGCCCGCCGCCGAAGAGGACATAATAATAGACGCCGTCCTCCATCACGGAGAAAGCGTCTCCGGCTTCCACAAACTGCGCACCCGCCGCTCCGGCCGCGAGCGCTACGTCGAGCTACACCTGATCGTCGACCCCAACAAGAGCATGAAGGAGATCCACGCCGTCTGCGACGCAATCGAGGACGACATCGTCGCCCGCCTCCCCGGCGCCGAAGTCACCATCCACGTAGAGCCCGACGACGGCCGCCCTCGTCAGCCGCGGCGCCCGTCCCGCTGAGCTACGCCTAATCCCGGTGACCGTTCCCCTCGTCGTCCTCCTCCTCATCCTCCTCCTCGTCCTCCTCGTCGGCCTCCTCCTCCGAGTACACGCCCACCTCCTGGCCCGACCACACCGTCACAATGAAGTCCTCCCGATACGGGTCGTTGCTCATCACCAGCCGCTCGTCGATCTCCGAGATCAAGTCCTGGATCTCCTCCTCCGACGTCGCCGGCGGAATGCACAACGTGGCGTACGCGACGCTCGGCGTGTAGTGGATGTCCACTCGCCCCATCTCGCTCCCGTCCGCCTCGATCAGAAAGGACTCCGAGTGCGACGTTCGACACTCCCGTTCGAAATAGTAGTCCGGCATCCTATCCTCCTTACAGGGGGCGTGTTTGACCGTTCCCCAGGATTATCCACTTATACGTTGTCAGCTCCTTGAGCGCCATCGGCCCCCGCGCGTGCATCTTCTGCGTCGAGATCGCGATCTCCGCCCCCAGCCCGAATTGCGCCCCGTCCGTGAACTGCGTGCTCGCGTTGACGTACACCGCCGCCGCGTCGACCTCCGCCAGGAACCGGTTCGCCGCCTCCCAGTCCTCCGACACGATCGCCTCCGAGTGCCCTGACCCGTACCGCTCGATGTGCGCCATCGCCTCCTCCACCGACCCGACCACCTTCACCGCCGCGATGAACGTCAGGAACTCCTTCCCGAAGTCCCCCGGCGACGCGGGCACCGCCTTCCAGCCCTTCGCTCCGTCCGCCTTGTTGAGGATGCTCAGCGCCGTCGGATCGCAGCGCATCTCCACGCCCTTCTCCGACCACTTCGCCGCGATTCGTGGCAAGAACGCCTCCGCCACGTCGCGGTGCACCAGCAGGCACTCCAGCGCGTTGCAGATCGTCGGCCGGCGTGTCTTCGCGTTATTCACAATCGTCACCGCCATCTCCACGTCCGCCGCCTTATCGACGTACGTGTGGCAGATTCCCATCCCGCCCGTGATCACCGGCATCGTCGCGTTCTCGCGCACCATCGCGCTCAGCCCCGGCCCGCCGCGCGTCATCACCAGGTCGATCGCGTCGTTCATCTTCAGCATCTCGCGCACCAGCTCCCGGTCCAGCGACTCGATGAGCTGGACGGCGCCCTCCGGCACGCCCGCCTTCGTTGCCGCCTCCGCCACGATGCGCCCCAGCAGCGTGTTCGAGCGCCAGCACTCCTCGCCGCCGCGCAGCACCACCGCGTTGCCCGACTTCAAGCAGAGCGCCGAAATATCCACCACCACGTTCGGCCGGCTCTCGAAGACCGTCCCGATTACCCCGATCGGCACTCGCCTCTTGCCCACGACCAGCCCGTTCGGCCGGATCCCCATATCGAAGATCTCGCCCACCGGGTCCCGCAGCGCCGCCACCGACCGCGTGTCCGCCGCCATCCCCTCCAGGCGCGCGTGGTTGAGCATCATGCGCTCCAGCATCTCCTCGTTGAGGCCCGCCTTCTTCCCCTCCTCGTAGTCCGCCTCGTTCGCCGCGATGATATCCTTCTCGCGGGCCAGCAGCGCGTCGGCGATGCCGTGCAGCGCCTTGTTCTTCGTCTCCGTCGACAGCGTCGCCATCCGGCGCGCCGTCGCCTTCGCCGCCTGGCCTTTGGTTGCTACCTCAGATGCCGTCGCAGTCATCGCCCTGACTCCTGTCGAACACGTATCCCGTAGGGGCGGACGCCCGTCCGCCCGCGCTTGCCCCTCAGGATACACTAATCGGGCCGCCCTCTTCCAGTGGCTCGCCGCCAAGTCGACGGGGTCGCTTTGAACCGGTCTAGGGCGGGCTGCCCTCTTCTTGACGAGATTTGGCGGAGCGCTATACTTGCTCCCGCCGGAGGTCATCGACGCCATGCCACTGTCCAGAGAAACGATCAAGTCCATCCGTCGCATTGCTTCAATGATGGTTCAGGAGGACGAACCCTTCGATCCCCAATCCACTCTTCTCTCGGGTTTCAGGCAAGCCGTCTTTCCGCCACGTCTTAGGCAACAGGACGACCCACAACCGACGCTCCTCATAACCGGAGACGAATATCGTGCGTTTGAGGAAAGCCTGGGCCGCCTCGTCCTCGAGCCCGAACTGGAACACCTCGACCCTCAGGACATCGATTCTAGCCTGTGGGACCTCATATGCGAGCTCTTTCTGCAGAAGGATACGTTCAAGAACGCCC
>JBEKDP010000125.1:0-5748 GCA_050014295.1 Dehalococcoidia bacterium
GGGAACGCAGCGGCGGCTCGGCGGTGCTCATTATCTACGCCGTCGCGCTCATCTTCGCGATCCTGGCGCCAATAGCGGCACAGCTCATCCGGCTGGCGCTGTCGCGGCAGCGGGAGTATCTGGCGGACGCCTCGGGGGCGCTGCTGACGCGCTATCCGGAGGGGCTGGCGCGCGCGCTGGAGAAGATTGCCGCCGACAACGAGCCGCTGGCGGAGGCGAACAAGGCGACGGCACACCTGTACATCACCAACCCGCTGAACGAGCACTCAAGCTGGCTGAACAACCTCTTCTCGACGCACCCGCCGATCGAGAAGCGGATCGCCCTGCTGCGGGCGATGTAGAGGGAGTGGCTTAGAGCGCTGTTCCCGCCTGCGGCTGGCGATTAGTAGAGTGCCGGGACCAGCCCCTGGGCTCGACTGCAACCGAGGGTAGTAGAGTTCAATAGGCGCAGGTATCGAATAGGCGAAGGCGGCCCTAGCGCGTCCCAGCAGCATACAAAGACTGTGCGCAGTGCGGATCGTATCCACCACCTCCCAGATTTCGGCAGGCGAGAGCTTCACGCCACTTCTGAAGAGGTGCAAGTCCCGGAAGAAGCCGACATCCTCATACATGCCAGGCGTAACCTCTCCTCTGGCCCAAAACTCGTCCCATAGGACGGAGCCAGGTATTTGGTAGTACCATTGAAGGAGCACATTGACGCCGTACTTGCACACAAGTTGAGAAGCGAACCGGACCGTCTTCAGGACTTCTTCCTTGCCCTCCCATGGGAGACCGAGAACAAAAGAAAACGAAGCCCGCTCAGCTATTCCATATCTCGCCAGCACGGCTGCGCACCTCTCGAACTTTTCAACGGTCGCCCCCTTGCCAACGCGCTTCAGACCTTCGTCATAGCCACACTCCGCCCCTACCAGGAACTGCTGAGTACGAGGTGCCACCGCCTGCGCATAGTCATCGTATAGGAAATCGTTGGCCCGCGAATCATAAGTAAACTTTACGGATAAGCCTCTGCGATCAACCTCCCTCAAGATGGCGACCGTTCGCTTCCTGTCGAGAGACCATTCATCATCGACAACAAAGACTGCGCCTTCCAGCACGAACCGGCCCCTGGCGAGAGAAAGAATCTCTTCCATATTATCAACGACCGCAAGAGGAGCAATCGCTCTGTAGGAGCGGCGATACGAGGTGCTGCAGAATACACAGTTGAAAGCGCAACCTCTTGAAGTCTGAATTGCCGCTGATGGGTACGCATTTGGAGGGAGCAAATCATAGGCTGGAACAGGGAGAGAGGCCAGTTCTTCGGGAGTCAAGAGCGGGGCCAGGGCATTATGGATGATCTGACCATCCTCAGAGCGCCAGACCAGATTGGGCACGTTTTCGATGCCTTGGTGCCTCTCGAGCGCCCTGCACAGTTCCACGAGTGGTCTTTCTCCTTCGTAGCGGATCACGTAGTCTATGACCCCATTGAAACGTTCCAGGATGTATTCAGAGAACATGGTAGGATGAACCCCGCCCACTACGATCGGCAGTTGGGGAAAGCGACTTCGAATCTGGCTAGCGACGGTTCTTGCGGTGGGCCAGTTGAGGGAGGTTGCGGAGATCCCCACGAGATCGCTGTTGCCTAGCGCGTCGAGCCAGCCGTCGATCTTGTTCGTCCCTTGAGCCGTGAGGTCCATCACGGTCACGTGGTGGCCCTCAGTTCGCAGGACCGCTGCCAGCAGATAAACGGCGAGGTTCGGAGCATTGGGGGGAGAGTCTTGCCCAATCGGCACCAGTTCCCCCAGGCCAAGATCCAGATCCATAAGCGGCACCGCGCACAAGGTTACTTTCAAGCCTTATTCCTCCCTTAGGGGATCGCAGCCCCACCCAGTTTGGGCAGTAACCTTCTTGGTGCGAGCCTGGCGCCTCTTAGCATGCCATCCAGCGCAAGCTATGCCGCCCAAAGTGGCGACACCGGCGCCAGCTACACTTCAGGTTTCGACCCGCTGGGCGCTTTCAAGCTCGCTCTGCTTTGTACAAGGGACCCTCAGTGACTATAGGCTTCCGACCCCTGCCGAATCAGAACCACCCTCGACCCCCTCGACCTCGGTGCCAGCCTTCGCCCGACGCCGGCGCCCCTTAGCATACAGTCCAGCGCCAGCAATCCCAGCCGCGGCAGCAGCGGCGCCTCCAGCCAGAGCGGTGTGATGGCGACCCGACGAATCAGCGCTTGAGGCCTTGTCCGGGAGTGCGGCCTGGTCCGGAGGCTCTGCTATGCCGCCGACCGCCACAGGCGGGTTGTTCATCAACACGTAAATGATTATGATAGGCATGACATCCAGCTGCGGCGAGAGCGGAGGTTCCTCGCCCAACATCGCCTTGCTTAGTGACGTCGGCGATCCGAGCAGTTGCTGTTGCATTTCCGGAGGCAGTGTCACCCCCATCTCTGCTAGCGTTCCAACCGGATCAGCTTCGACCTGAGCACGGTAGCCAGGCTCGGTGGCTACTCTCCCTATGATCTCCGCACCCACCTTGTGGGCCCGGTCACTGGTGTCGATGGAGAGCAACTTTCCCGTTGATGCCTTCGAGGCAACAACCTTCGATAAGGTGGAGACCGGTATGAAGGCCGCCGTTGCGCTGACCGCAGCCAAGGTGCCAGCAGTCTGCAAGAACTCACGTCGAGACTTCGGCCGCCGTCTACGGCTGCCGCTTGGTCGGGTCAGCTCCCGTTCAGTAGCCACATCGTCATCTTCTCGCTCCACGACAGGACCGTCCTCGAGCATGCTGCACCTCCATCCAGCTAAACTCACCGCAAGCGCCTATCCGACGCGCATAACCATGCCTCGTTCCTACCCCGTCTGCCTCGGTGGCATAAGCGCAGTCACACTGCACGCCCGCTCGCACGAAGTCCAATCATTGTATACCTCATGATAGTTTTGTCAACGGGCCCGCTCCGATTTTTCGGCAGCACTCACTTATGAGGCATCTCGGCTCCCTGGGAAAGAGAAGGGCAGGGTTTCAGGGTATCAGCGATGGGCTTGGTAGCGATCCGCTAATGTGGGGCGCGCCAGATCTCCGTCCACTTGAAGCGACGCGCGACGCCGCGGCCAATGAGCAGCGCCGGCACCACCGCCGCCAGGCACATTGCCGACGCCACGAGGAAGATGTCGCGGAAGGTACCCACCTCCAAGCCCTGCACCTGCTGGCTATAGTTCGGGTTGTCGAGGGAGACCTGACCGGCCATCTGGTAGAAATGCCCCAGGCCGCGCGACGTCAGTAGCGCCACGCCGACCAGCATCCCGAAGAGTCGCATCACCGTCAGCAGCGCGGAGGCGGTCGCCCGCTCCTCCTGCTTGACACTGTTGACGACGGCGGCGCTGATCGGCGCGATGACCAGTCCGAAGCCGAGGCCGGTAAGCATCAGGTTGAGCGTGAACCAGGGGTCGCCGATGGTCGCGCTCCAGAAGTGCATGACAAAGAAGCCGACGGCGCTGATCGCCATCCCCAACGCGGCCGTGCGGTGGTAGCCGAGCGCACCCGCCAGGACGCCGCCGGCGACGGCGCCCACCGGCAGCATCACCGTCAGGCGCATGAGGTTGAGGCCACCCTCGAAATAGCTGCCGCTCTTGACGGCGATCGTGAACACCGGCACGGCTACCATGGCGACAATCAGACCGCCCCCAAGGAACATGTGCGTGATATTGCCGGCGGCGAAGGCGCGCGACCGGAATAGGGAGAGCGCCAGCAGCGGGGTCTGGATCACATACTCGCGCCAGATGAAGGCGGCGCCAAAGGCCAGGGCCCCCAGATAGAGGGCGACGTTGACCCAGACCGGCCGGGCGGCGACCGGGTCGTCGGTAAGGGCGATGGCGAGGGAGGTGAGCGCGCCGGCGAGCAGGAGACCGCCCACGTAGTCGACGTATGGCTTCTCGTGGCCCTTATCGCGCGAGGAGTTGAGGACGATGAAGATTATCGGCAGGCAAAGAGGCACGTTCAGCCAGAAGTGGCCACGCCAGCCGATTAGCGCCACCAGGCTGCCACCCCAGAGAGGACCGAGCAACCCTCCTCCCTCAGCAGCCGCGCCGAGGAAGCCGAGACCCAACGCCCGGCGCTCAGGCGGCAGGTGCTCCGCGACGATCGCCATCGACACGGGCACGAGCGCTCCCCCTCCGACCGCCTGGGTGGCGCGGGCGACGACCAGCATGTTCAGGCCCTGACAGGCGGAGACCCAAAGAGAGCCGAAGAGGAAGATGCCCAGCGCCAGCAGGAAGATGCGACTGTGCCCGTAGACATCGGCGACGCGGCCCATGAGGGGCATGGCGACGACGTAGCCGAGGATGTAGCCGTTGACGATCCAGGCGGCACGGTAGAACTGGTCGACGGGGACGTTGACGCCGTCCATTATCGGCTTCAGGAGGGTGACGACGACCGTCTGGTCGAGGGCGCCCAGGAAGACGGCGAAGCCGACGGCGAACAGGAGCCAGTTGTTCGACAACGCCGCCGGCCTGGCTGCCGCTCTTCGCTCTACGGTGGCGCTTTCGCTTTCGTAAGACATTTAGGCCGGCGGCGTGATGGTGACCTGCTCACCGAAGTTGGAGATCGTGAGCTTGCGGACGATGTTCCCCGGCTCGTCGGGGGCGATTGGGCCGTTCAAATAGATGCGACGGATCAGATGGTCGTCCTTGCCGATCCACAACTCGACGGGCACGATGAGGCCGGGCTTGGCGATTGGAGCGGCGGCCTGCAGGACGTCCGATGTGACCGTTCCCGTCAGGTGGTAGGTCTGCACACCGCCGACCTCTTCCGCGCCGGTGACCTGCGCGTCCTGGAGGGAGCCGATGGCCGCCTTTATGCCCTCCGTCGGGTTGAAGATGTCCTTGATCGTCGTGCCGGAGGGCAGCGGCTGCCACTGCCGGGTGAAGGGGTTGGTCAGCCAGCCGTCGTCGCCGACGCCGATCACTTCGACGCGCACGGGCTGGGTGCCCGCCCTGGCGTCCAGCTTCGCGTACAGGCGGTCGGGGACGATGACGTCGCCCTCGGCGGTGACGATCTGGAGTCCGGCGGGGATAGGGGAAGTGCCGTTCTCGTGCTCGAGGAGGAAGTGGAACGTGGTCATCGTGTCGAACGCTTGCGTCGCCTGGGAGAGCACGTCCGCCGCCGCCGGCAGCGGCCCCGTCTCCGTCTTCTTTCCGCCGCCGCAAGCCGTCAACGCCATCACCAGTGGGGCCAAAAGTGCCAGGCAAAGGGCTATCTTCCGCTTGTTCATAGCTCGACCTTCACTCCCGATCCCTCAACGACCTCACCGATGCGCCAGCACTCGATGCCGGCAGCGGCCATGCGGCGCTCAAACTCAACGCCCCCGTCCACAGGCAGGACGACGAGCAGCCCGCCGGACGTCTGCGGATCGAACAGAACTTGAGTCATTGCCTCGTCGATATCGTCGGCAATTGTGACGGCTTCCGTTAGCGCCTCGCGGTTTCGCGCACCGCCGCCGGTGTCTACCCCGATGCGGGCGTATTCGAGCGCGCCCGGCAGGACCGGCAGCCGGCCGGCGCTAATCCTGAGCGCCACGCCGCTCGACCTCGCCAACTCAACGCCGTGCCCCATGAGGCTGAAGCCGGTCACGTCGGCCATGGCGCGGACGCCACTCTCGACGGCGACGCGCGAGGCGCGGCGGTTGAGCGCCAGCATGCTATCGACGGCGAGCCGCACGTGCGCCGGCTCGGCGATGCCCCGCTTCTCGGCCGTCAGCACGATGGCGATGCCCAAGCG
>JBEKDP010000126.1:0-5747 GCA_050014295.1 Dehalococcoidia bacterium
AGCATGAGCACGTAGGGGAAGCGCCGGCGACCGCGGAGCTTGTTGCCCGCAAGGTACCCGGTGAGCCGGGTGGTGAGCTGCCAGGGAAAGATCATTCCCAACCTCTTCTTCGCAGATGGGGCGAGTCCTGCAGTTCAGCGATGCTCTGAGCACCGATGCAGAACATAGCGATGCGCAGACCTTCGACGACCTCCTGGAGGCAGGCAGAAGCGCACTCCGCGGAGACGTTCGCGGCCCTAAGCAGGGGCGATGCGATGCCGGCCACGTCGCCGCCGAGGGCGATGGCTTTCGCCACGTCGACGCCGGTCCGAATGCCGCCGCTGGCGACAAGCGCGACCGAAGGCGCGGCTTCGCGCACCATACGGACGGACTGCACCGTCGGTATGCCCCAAGAGGAGAAAGCGCGAGCAACATTGGCCTGAGTCTCGCTGCCCGCCCTCAGCCTCTCGATCTCGCTCCAACAGGCGCCGCCCGCGCCGGCAACGTCGATTCCGGCGACTCCCGCCTCGGCGAGGCGAGCGGCGACGGAACTGGAGATGCCGCAGCCCACCTCCTTCACGAACACCGGCACTTCGAGCGCTGAGCAGACGGCGGCGATCTTGGGCAGGAGCCCGGCGAAATCAGTGTCGCCGCCGGCCTGCAGCGCCTCCTGAAGCGGATTCAGGTGAAGCGTCAGCGCATCCGCCTGGATCAGCTCGACCGCCTTCCGGCACTGCTCCATGCCGTAGCCGCGGTTCAACTGGGCAGCGCCCAGGTTGGCGAACAGGAGCACGTCCGGTGCGACATCGCGGACCTGGTAGGTGCGGGCGGCGTCAGGATCCTCAATGGCGCAGCGGAGGGAGCCGACGCTCATGGCAACGCCGGCGGCCTGCGCCGCAGCCGCCAGATTGCGATTGATGCGGTCTGCGGCGTCGATTCCGCCGACCATCGGCGAGATCAGGAGCGGCGCGGCGAGAGCGCGGCCGAGGAGCGAGGTAGATACGTCGACGTCACGCAGATTCAGCTCGGGCAACGCCTGGTGAACGAAGTAGTAGTCTTCCAGCCCGGTCGTGACTTCGCGGAACTCGACGTCCTCGCTCAGGCTGATGCTGAGGTGCTCTTCCTTCCGCCTGCGGCTGGTGCCTCCGTTCACCGTCGACAGCCTCCGTGCCCTAGTGGGAGCGCTCAACCAGGAAACCAGCGATCTCCTCGAGGCTGGCCTGCGCCTCGCTTGACAGGGATAGCGGCGCAATTTCCGCTTTTGCCCGGTCTCGGTACTCCTCGGCGGCGCGACGGGACGCAGCCTGGGCGTCGACGGCCTCGAGGATGCTCAGAACCGCGGCGACGTCTTCCCCGTCGACGCCGGGCCGGGAGTAGATGCGATGGAGCTCCTCTGCAGAAGTGGACTGCTGGAGAGCGAAGATGACCGGAAACGTCTTCTTCCTGCGGCGGATGTCGCTGCCGGAAGGCTTGCCTGTTCTGGCGCCGTCCCCCCAGATCCCGAGCATGTCATCGCGGATCTGGAACGCGAGCCCAAGGTTGAACCCATAGCGTCGAAAAGCAGCCGTCGCACCTTCGTCGCCGCCGGCAATCAGCGCTCCAAGCTCCGCAGCGCAACCCAGCAGAGCACCGGTCTTGAGAGAGATCATGTCGATATAGTTCTCGATGCTGACGTCGAGGCGCTGCTCAAAGCTTATGTCAAGCCATTGCCCTTCGAGCAGGCGCAAACAGCAATCGTCTAAGAGCCAGGAGGCGCGCAGGGCAGTCTCCGGCGAAACGCCGCGACAAAGGAGCTTCCGCAGCGTGACGCCGGCAAGCTGCCGCATCGCCGAGCCAGCGTTTATCGCCTGCGCCTCGCCCCAAACCGCCCAGACCGTGGGGCGATGCCGCCGCTCGAGGTCTCTGTCCTGGATGTCGTCGTGGATCAGCGAGTAGTTGTGGACGAGGTCGACGGTGGCCGCGGCAGGCAGCGCCGTCCAGCGGTTGCCGCCGAGCGCCTCGCAGGTCAGCAGGCAGAGCGTCGACCGAAGGCCTTTGCCGGCTGTACCGTTGCCGGCTCGCCCTTCGGGGGTAAGCCAACCGAGGTGGTAACGAAGCATGTCGTACAGAGGCGACGAATAGCCGTCGAAGGCTGCACGTAGCTCTGTGTCGACTTCTTCGCGATACTCCTCGAAGACACTAGGCGGATCCATCCGCGCTCCTCCGAAACGTTACGGGGAGCCCGCCGCCTGCCTCCGGGAAGGCGGCCCTAATACGCCGGACAATGCCCTCGGTGTCGAGGTCCAACATCGAACGGAAGAGTTTCTGCGGCCCGTGCTCGATGAAGCGGTCGGGCAAGCCCAGGCGCTCGACGCGGACCTGGAGATCCGCCTCGTCGAGAAGCTCAAGCACGGCACTCCCGAAGCCGCCCGCGAGGACGTTCTCCTCCACGGTGACGAGCCTCTGCGTTCGGGAGGCGAGCTCCAGTATCAGCTCGCGGTCCAGGGGCTTGACGAATCGCGCATTGACCACCGCGCACTCGATCCCCAAATCGGAGAGGGTTTCAGCCGCGGCTAACGCCGACCATACGACCGGCCCGATGGCCACTATCGTCAGGCCATCGCCGCGCCGCAGCAGCTCGGCCGCGCCGATCGGCAGCTCGTGCAACTCACGTGACGGGGGCGCGCCGACGCCTTCGCCGCGCGGGTAGCGGATGGCCATTGGCCGACCGAGGCGCGTCGCGGTGAACAGCAGGTGGCGCAGTTCGTCCTCGTCCTTCGGCGAGGCGACGGTGAGGTTGGGGATACAACGCAGGTAGGAAAGATCGAAGGCGCCCTGGTGCGTGCGGCCGTCCTCGCCCACGATTCCCGCGCGATCGATGGCGAAGACGACCGGCAGGTTCTGGAGACACGCATCGTGGATGATCTGGTCGTAGGCCCGCTGAAGAAAGGTTGAGTAGATGGCAACGATAGGCAGGTAGCCCTGAGACGCGAGGCCAGCCGCCATCGTGACGCCGTGCTCCTCACAGATACCAACATCAAAGACTCTGTCTGGGAAGGCGACGGCGGCGGGTCCGAGACCGGTCGCTTCGCACATCGCCGCCGTGACGGCGACGATTCGCTTGTCTTCCCGCATAAGCTGCAGGACGGTCTGCCCGAACACCTCGCTGTAGGAGGGCGCGGACGGTCCGGCGGCATGGCCGTTGGGCGCGAGCCCGTGGAAACGGGCGGAATCCTTTTCCGCCGGCGGGTATCCTTTCCCCTTCTCGGTGAGAACGTGGACGATGGTGGTCTTGGCTTTGGCGTTGCGCGCTCGGACGAGCGCTACTTCGATATCCCGGACACTGTGGCCGTCGACGGGCCCAACGTAGTCGAAGCCTAGCTTCTCCCAGAAGGCGCTGGGAATGAGGGCACCCTTGATGCGAGCCTTGGCGCGTGAAATCAGACGAAGGATCCTGTCGCCGAAGGGGAGGCGAATCAGGGTCCGCTTGGCGTCGGCTTTGACGTGATCGTATTGAGGGGCGCGGGTGAGCAGGTTGAGAAGCTTGGACACGGCGCCGATGCTGGGCGAGATGGCCATGCCGTTGTCGTTAAGGACGATGATTATCTTCGTGTTGAGGTGGCTGGCGTGGTTCAGTGCCTCGAGGGCCATGCCTCCGGTGAGCGCGCCGTCGCCTATGATAGCTACCACCTGATGACGCTTGCCGGCAAGGTCGCGGGCAAGCGCCATGCCGAGCGCCGCCGAGATCGACGTGCTGGCGTGGCCGGTATCGAAGGGGTCGTGAGGGCTCTCGTTACGGGAGCTGAAGCCGGAGAGCCCGCCGTACTGGCGCAGCGTCGAGAAGCGGTCGCCCCTACCGGTAAGCAACTTGTGGACATAGGATTGGTGCCCGACGTCCCAGATGAGCTTGTCTTCAGGGCTGTGAAAGACGCGGTGGAGGGCGATGGTCAACTCGACCACGCCGAGATTGGAGGCGAGGTGGCCGCCGTTTTCGGACACGATGTCAACGAGGAGCTCCCGGATTTCAGCAGCAAGCTGTTCCAACTCGGCAGCGGTAAGCTGGCCAAGCGAGGCGGGGCAGTCGATCCGGTGCAGTACCATAGGCCTAGGCATCCGAGGCTATCGAATTGCGAGGGGTCGTTACTGATATCATCTGCCAGCGCCAAGGCCTTGTCAAGGGGTTCGGGGTTCTGCAATCTGTAGAAGGTCCTCTTCGCGAAAGAAGGCTCTGACGATTGCAGGAATGAGGAGGAGCAGGAGGAGTAGGAAGGAGGCGGAGAGCAGCCCAAAGAGGCCGTGTTCTCCCCAGAGGCTGTGTCCGACGGTGGCGGCGGCGAGCGTGCCGACCACCGCCAGGCCGCCAATCTTCAGGACGCGCTGCCTCACGAGGACGAATCCGGCGGAGGTGAACGCGAGCGCCACGAGGGCAAGGCTCATCTCTCCGTCCAACCCGTGCAGCCCGGCGGCCGGGCCCTGGAAGAAACCATGCATGCCTTGGAGGCTGGCGAGCCAGCCGCCGACCAGCGGCAGCGGCACGAGCATCAGCGAAGCGAGCAGCCAGTCGCGCCGGGCGACGCGGACGGTAGTGACGGCGATGACGGAGGCGGACAGCACGGAGAACGTCAAGACGAGTAAGACCAGGGCAAGATTCGGCGCCGAGCCACCGTCGAGCAGGAATGCGAGGAAATGCCCAAGCACCGGCCGGCTGACCCAGCCGCCGACTAGAAGAACCGATAGCGAGTAGCCTATCCAGGGATAGAGCCAGCTCGGTCGCCCGTTCCACCAGGCGCTGACGGTGACCGCCGCGATGCCGGCGACCGCGGGGATGCTCCAGGCGGGCTGTAACCAGAGATGGCCGGCGAAGAGGAAGGCAACGATCAGATGAGGCAACGACGCGCAGGCCGCTTCGGCGAGGCTGCCATGGCTGTACGCTTCATACATTCGGCGGGCGATGACCCGCGGCCTGCCGCAGCACTCGATGGCGAGCCTGGTCGCTTCCCGTTCGGAGAACCCTTCGCTCTGGAGTTCGTGGACCTTCTCTTGGAAGTACGTTCGAAGCTCGGCCAGGATCAGGCGTTTGAGCCTGGGATCCAGGTGGAGAAGATCCTGAACTTCACGCAGATAGCACGCGACCTCTGGCAACATCCTCTTGCCCGACCTGCGTCACGCTCTTGAAGGTGTCAGGATTAGGTTGACGGCGTTTGAGAAGCCTTCCCAGGCCTGCAAGCGCTCATCCAGTACGCTCCTGCCCTTCTCCGTTATCCGATAGCAGCGCCTCTGCTGGCCGCTTGGGAGCTCGCTCCATTCGCCGCAGATGAGCCCCTGGTTCTCCAGCTTGTGAAGGGCAGGATAGATGGTGCCTTCCTTGAACCGAAGGTAGCCGTGGCTTCTCTTCTCGATCTCTTTGATGATCTGGTAGCCGTAAGACTGCTCCCCCTCATCGATTAGGAAAAGAAGGAGGCCGTCGGTGCTACCGCGGAGCATGTGGTCAGAGTGGTTTTCGCTCATACCGAGTCCCCCATGCTGAGAATACCAACGCCCCTCGCCGGCCGTCAACAGCCCGGGGCCCCCCAGGGATTGCACGGGCCGGGGCGGCGCCTCGCTATCTGTTTCTAAGGGCACCTCTCCCCCAACTGCAGTGCCACCAGCAGAAGATCGCTAACGTCAATAGACCCGTCCTTGTTTACGTCGAGGTCCGCGTTGTAGGCGAATTGGCCTCCCACCGCATAGGCGACCCAGAGCAGGTCAGTGACATTGACGGCGTAGTCACCGTTGACGTCGGCGATCTC
>JBEKDP010000127.1:0-9296 GCA_050014295.1 Dehalococcoidia bacterium
AGTTCGTCCAGCCGCTGCCTGTGTTCACGCCGCCCGTGAGGTACTGGTAGCGGTAGTCCCAGGGAATGCCCGAGCCCGTCATCCAGCCGAGCTGCTCAGGACTGCTCATCAGGCCTATACTGAGGTGCCGCGGCAGCCCTGCCGGCAGCGACGGGCCGGAGACAGGCGTGGCCGTCGGAGTGGGCGTGCTCGTCGCTGCCGGCGTCGTTGTTCGGGTGGGAGCGACGGTTGGCGTTCTCGTCGGAGTGGGCGTCATCGTTGCCGTAGGGGCCGACGTCGCCGTCCTCGTCGGAGTGGGCCGTGCCGTCGGCAGCGGCGTTGGCGCACACGTCGAGGCACTCGTCGACCACGGGAACGCCGCGGTACGTGGCACCAAGTTGGGACAGGTCACAGATACCGTGCGCCGAAGCGTGGCGGCCCCTTGAGCGCTGAACCAGGCACCCGCCGACCCAACCAGGTCGTACTCGATGCAGTAGGTGCCCGCTTTGGCCGGAGCCTTCACCCTTGCCAGGAGGTAGCTGACGGTGCCGCCCGGGTAGATGCTTCTGGGCAGAGAGGTGAGCTCGCCTTCCCAAACGGCGACCGAGCCCCCCGGACAGGCGCCGTAGCGCCAGTGATACGAGAGCCTCACGGGGGCGATCCCTCCCGCTCTCCAGGCAAGGCTGCCCGTGTTCTTGAAGGTAACGCCGACGCTGCTGACTGCGCCGGCGGTCATGACCGGCGGGGTGCTGCTAGAAATCCAGGAAACAGAGTATCTGGCTGCCCTGGCCGAAGCGGGCCCCGCTTCCTTCGCCATTACCGAAAAGAGGGAGCCCAACACGGCGAGGACTCCCACGAACACAAAACCTACTCGACAGCCGCGCCTCTTGGCACCGAGCATGACTTACCCCCTTCAAGACAATCTAGACCCAGGCCCACGACACGCCACCGAGGGTGCCAAAGCTGTGCAAGGTGATTATTGACTGGCCGTCCTGGCTTGAGGGGATACGGTATGGCCCCGCTGGGGCTGTTCCCGCCGCCGCCTCCTCGTCCTTCGTGGATAAAATCGGCAGGGCTGGCAGATCCTGTTGCCGGCGTCTGCGGAAAACGGCCGAAAAGGGGACGGCTGTGCAGCGCGCAGCGGAGGTCCGCCTCTGAGCAAGGGGGGAAGCGCTACACTAGCGAACTGGTCTGCGAGTTCCGGGGCTGCCGCAGGCCCGCGCTTTGGAGGAACTCACGATCATGGGGAACCGTATCGCCTGCCGTCTGAGGAAGGCGCGATCAGGGGCCGCTTCGGGGCGTCGCGACCGGGACCGGGCCACCGCTGTAGTATTCCGACGCGCTGAGGCGGAGATAGCCGCCGTCGTCGTCGGGATAGGACGCGACCCTGTCGTTGCCGTTGATCGGTGCGGGGTTGGTGACGCCGTCGCCCATCTCATCGGTATACATTGTGCAGCCGTCCGCCCCGCTGCCGAACAGCACGGCGATCACACCCGCGTCCGCCAGCTCCTGCATATGCTGCCGCTCTCCGAGCCAGTACTGGGCCCTGTTGTCCTGGAAGTGCCCCCAACTGTTGTCCATGCTCCGGTAGAGCGTATTACCGATCGGCACCTGCCAGAGCACCGCAGGTCTTCCTGTATCGCTAACGATGTTCCCGATGAATGACCTGTACCTCGCGAGGTCTGAATCGCCCCACCAGTGATCCTTCTTGCCCGTCTTCATCTCGTACCAAGCGGCGTCACGGTCTGACACGTCGAGGAACAGCAGGTCGAACTCGACGCCGAGAGAGCGGTAGAAGGCGGCAATAGTTGCGGCCGTCCTTGCCGGATCGGCCCGGTTGATGATAAGGTCTTTGCCGGTTGCCCAGGACGACACATGGAATCCGAGAAGCGCGTTCGGCGCGTACAGATCGCGGAGATGCGCGAGCGCCTGGGCGAAGCCGGCGGCCGTGTCGTCGAAGTCGGCGACCGAGGCGAGTCCGGTTGACCTGACCTGCACCCGTACCTTCGCGGCGTCTCCGTTCTCGCGCTGCATGTAGCCCCAGAGGTCGGGCTCGACGTGGACAATCACCGTCTTACCGAAGGCGCCCAGCCGGCGCATCAATAGCTCCCAGTCCTCGAAGTAGGCGCGCATCGTCGACGGGTCGCGGAGCTTCGTGGCGACGTCTTCGCTTCCAGGGTCCGGCGCGGACTGGACAACTTGGTAGTAGGTGAAGACGGGTATGTAGCCGTTCTGGGAGCTCTGCAGCAGGTACTGATCGACGAAGATGCCGGCGGGGTCTCCCCACCCAGTCCAGCCCTCGCCCGTGTTGACGCCGCCAGCGAGGTACTGGTTGCGGTAGTCCCAGGGAATGCCCGAGCCGGTCATCCAGTCGAGCTGTTGAGGGTTGTTCATCAAGCCGAGGCCGAGGTGGCCGGGAAGGCCCGCGGGGAGGTCGACCGTGATTGGGCCCGGTTCGGAGAAGGTGCTCTCGCCCGCGCCGTCGCCTCCGCCGCAGGCGAGCAGAAGCGCCGCGAGGGCCGCCAGCGTCACGACCGGGAGCATCAGTCGATGCCGTCGGATCATATCACCCCAATTCTACCATTCAATTCTACCATTCGCGCCGGCCCTCAACGCCTTGACCGAGCCGGCCCTCGGACTCGCGCGGATGATTCGAGCGGCGAGCCGTGATAGACTGGCTTGCCGGTGGATGCGATTTCCGGCCTGGTGCGGGGAGGTGATGAATGTTGAGCAGAGCTTTGCCGGCAAGGCTGCGGCCGGGGCGGCGTCTTCTAGCCGCGATCGTTGTTGTCGCCACTTTCTCTCTCGGCACGAAAGGCTGTCTCACTCCTCCCGGCATTCCCCGCCATCTGGGCCTGGGCCTGATGAGCAGTCCTGAGCAGCTCGGCTGGATGACGGGCTCGGGCATTCCCTGGGACTACCGCTACCAGTACCTTACGGGCGGCGTGAACACAGGCAGCGGCTGGACGAACTGGAACTCCCCTTACGGTTCCTTCGCCGACATGTATATGGAGAACAGCGGGAACGCCGGCTACATTCCCATGTTCACCTACTACCAGATCGTGCCATCGGCGCCGGACCCCTCGTCAGAGAACGTGATGGTCAAGCTTCAGAACGCTTCGACGATGAACGCCTATTTCAGCGACTGGAAGCTGCTGATGCAGGAAGCGGGGGCGTATGGGAAGCCGGTAGTAGTGCACGTAGAGCCCGACATGTGGGGGTACATGGAGCAGGCGTACGGAGTGAACGCCAATGCAGTGCCGGTGGAAGTGAAGTCGTCCGGGTTTGGGGAAGTGAGCGCCTACGCGGACACCGCGTCCGGGTTTGCCAAGGCGCTGGTGCACCTGCGGGACGTCTATGCGCCGAACGTCGTGCTAGGGTTTCACGTATCGCACTGGGCGACGGGCCGGGACCTGATCATGAATGACGCCGACCCGATAGCGACGGCGGACGAGACGTACAGCTTCTACCAGTCGCTGGGGGCGAACTTCGATCTGCTCTTCTTCGACCCGTCCGACAGAGACGCCGCCTACTATCAGATCCAGGGCGGCGACGGCGGCGCCCACTGGTGGAGTGCGGCGGACTATGATCGCTACCGGACCTTCATAGCCAGGCTGGTAGAGCGGACAGGAAAGAAGGCGATGATCTGGCAGGTGCCGGTGGGAAACACCCTCTACCGGAGTATGGACAACACTTGGGGGCACTATCAGGACAACCGCGTGGAGTACTGGCTCGGCAACCGGCAGCATCTGCAGGAGTACGCGGACGCAGGCGTGATCGCGGCGGACGGCTGCACAATGTATACCGACGAGACGGGTGACGGAGTGACGAATCCGGCGGCCATAAACGGCAACGATCAGGTAGCATCTTACGCCGACGATGATGGGGGCTACCTGCACCTGCAAGCTGCGAAGTACTATCAGACTGGGGCGATCTCTTACTGAGAGAGTCAGGCAGGCGGAGCGAGCTTCCACCGCCGGCTCGGCTCGCAGCCATCTTGGCCTACGACGCGCAGGTCGACTTGGGGGACTGCGTTTTGGCTGTCGCTGACATCTCATCCGCCGCCACCTCGTAGCCTCCTCGGGGAAGAAAGCGACTACCTGTCCTGAGACGCCTCGCTAGGGCGCCTCGTTCTTATCCAAGAAGGTGATTTACGGGCGAGCAGCGCCTGCCCGTAGAGCCACCCCTTCCACAGGGCGAAAAAGGGTGCGAACCCCAGCGCTAGCCAGAGCCGCAGCGGCGCTTTCGCGGCGGCGAGCCCCACAACGACGTAGACCGCCAGGCCCAGCAGAGTGGCCGCCGCCAGGGAAACGGCGGCGGTCGAAGCGACGACGACCGACAGGCCGAGAAAAGCTACCGCCAGCAGGGCGTGCACTGATAGCGGCGGGACCATCAGGTCGAGTGCGGCGGCGAGCTTCGGCCAATCGCGGGAACGAAGACCGGCGACGAGGAGCTTCGGGGCGTAGACGCGCGCGACAGCAAGGCGTCCGCGTTCCCAGCGCAAGTTCTGATCGCGGGCGGTGGCGAGAGACGTGGGCATGTCTGAAAACACCGACGCGCCCGGCGCAAAGGCGACTTTCACCCCAGCCATCGCCAGCTTTGAATGCAGCTCCAGGTCCTCGGTCAGCCCAAACGCGTCCCACTCGCGGGCCTCCCGCAGCTCGGCCGCAAAGACCATGCCGTCGCCGGCAAGGCCGGCCGACGCGCCAAGAGCGCTCATGCCCCTTCGTCTGGAATGGTGCAGAAGGCAGAAGGCGACCGCGCGCAAGGACGAGACCCATGACTCCTCAGGGTTAAGGACGCCATCGTAGCCCTGGACAGCAAGGCAACCGCTCTCCAGCCGGTCATTCATCTCCGAGAGGAAGTCGGGGCAGACCACGCTGTCCGCGTCAACGACGGCAAAAGCGTCGTAACCGTCTCCCGGGAGCCTGTCGAACAGCCAGCGGAGCGCCTGTCCCTTGCCCCGCGCCGTCTCGTCGACGCGTTCGTGGACGAACGACGTGTAGCGGCGGGCGACGTCGGCGGTGCGATCATCGCAGTTGTCGGCGATTACATGCACGTCGAACGAGGGGCGCGGATAGCTGAGTCGCAGCAGGCTGTCTAGCGTGCGTGCAATGCCCGCCTCTTCGTTGTGCGCAGGCACGACGACGGCAAAGCGCCGTTTTCGCTGGGCCGGCGCCGGCCGTTTCCCTCTTACCGTCGCGCCCGCGAACACGAGCAGGAGGATATATGCGGTCATACCCAGTAGGGCCGCTTCACTGACTAAGAGCGCTATTGTGATCGCGAGTCTTGCCATCAGTCAATCCGCTTTGGGAGGGTGCTTCCCGTTGGTCGCCAGCTTCCGCCGCAGCCGTTCATAGGCGGCCCGCGCGATGCGCGCAACCCGGTAGTGGAGCCGGGCACGCTGGTTGCGGAAAACAAGCAGGTCCTGGTTGAAGTGCTTCTCCACGCGGTAATGCTCCTTGTAGTGGCCGTCGCCGCGCATCCAGTCGACGCAGCGCACGCCCCGCTCGAACGCGTCCTCAATAAGCCGAAGGTTGAGCACCGCGCCCAGCCCGAAAGTGCTCCACTCGGGATCGGTACTAAAGCCTCCAGAGTAGAGGTACTGCACCCCGTCGCGCTGGAACCCGTACTTGACGGCGATCGTCCGGTCGCCGGACTTGAGCAGCGAAATCATAAGCATTCCCCGTTGGGCGAACCGGGAGGCGACTTCGTGGTGGAAGCGCCGCCGATGGTCACGAAAGATGCCGGGCCTGCCGACTGAGCGCCAGCGCCTCGTGTGGAGGTCGAACAGTTCCTCCATTGCCACATATACAGCGCCCTCGTCGTTGCCGACGGCGCTGAACGACGCCGCCTGCTCAGCGATGAGCTTGCGCGTCTTACGGCTCGTGGCCTTGCGCATCGTACGCGGGAGTGTTGCCTTGTAGCTATCCCAGGTGCCTCTGATCGGGAGGGGGTAGACATCGCTTCCCGGCTGAAGCAGCGTCAGCCAACCCCTAGACGTCGCGCCGGCGACCAGCCTGCCGACCGTGCGCGACGAGAAGGGTACCTCTTGGAGGTGAAGGACATCCCACCCGGGGTGGCGCGCGAGCTCATCGCAGAAAGCGGCGACGACCTCGTCCTCACGCCCCTCCGCAGCCAGAAGGTCCTGGTAGTCGGCTATCGAGTAGCGACCGAGCGCCGAGCCGATGAAGCGGAGAAGCCGCACCCCGCCGAGACGCGTCTCCGCGAAGGGGGCAATGCCTACGAGCCCGTCGCCATCGCGAAGCGCAAAGACCCAGAACGGCCGGCCGCCGCCGTAGTACTTGGCAACGGTGCCGCACCACTCCCAGGTCGAGAACGGCGTGACGTCGGGGCAACGCTCTTCGAGTTGCCGCCATTCGTCCCGGAGAGCGTCGATCTCAGGCAGCGTGGTGAGGCGCGATGCTTGGACCCGCCGGTCCAGGGTTGTGCTCATCGACGCACCTCCGTCAGCTCTGGAGATGTGCTGCGTGAGGGCAGCAGAGTGCGCTTGAGCGCGCGCAAGCCACGGCTGCGCTGCAGAGAGTAGCGCCACCCCCAAAGGCGAAAGAGTGTCGACAGCCGGCCTGTCTGCGATACGTTGACACGGTGGAGAAGGTAAGGTGAGTTCGCTGCCTGCTCGCCCCCGCAGGCGCCGCTGTAGCCCGCATCGCGGACAAGCGCCTCGACGTGCGCGTCGTGGGCTATGTGTGGGTAGCAGAAGAAACGGATGGGGTGATTGAGCAGGTCCTCTAGCGCCTTCTTGGAGTCGAAGATTTCCCGCTTCTGCGCGGCGGTGCTGAGCCGCGTCAGCCGCCGGTGGCTCACGGTGTGCGAGCCGAACTCGACGCCCTGCGCAGCCAGCTCCAAGATCTCCTCCCTGTTCAGCAGGGGCACCGACGGCAGCCCGTAGCAGTCGTCCCAGCGGTTCGTGGCGCCGATACAGCCCGCTACGAGGAAGACGGTGGCAGGCGCGCCGTACTCCTGAAGAAGAGGGAACGCGTGGGTATAGAAGTCGCGGTAGCCGTCATCGAAAGTCAGACAGGCCAGCTTGTCCCGTCTCGGACTAGTCCCGCTCAGCGCCTCCGCGGCTGTCTCAAGGGAGACAAGACGATAGTCGCGAGCCGTCAAGTGGCGCAGAACGCGCTCTAGGTCCCGTGGCCGGGCGCAGAGACTGAGGGGGTCTTCGGCACGCGGGACATCGCATACGCGGTGATAGGCGAGAATTGGCAGCCATCTGGTCACTGCTCGACCGCCTTTTCCTCGACACGTTGTCCGCTGTCCACGGGGAGCTCACGGACGATGCGGGCCGGGACGCCGGCCACGAATGTGTTGGGTGGAACGTCTTTCGTGACTACGGCACCGGACCCGACTATCGCCCCTGCACCCACATCCACCCCCAGTACCATCGCCTGGCGCTGAACCCAGGCGCCGTCGCCGATCGTCACCGGCCGGCTCCTTATGTGTCCCATACGCTGTTGGGGAGACCCCACCTCGTGTCTATCAGTGGTAATCAGGACGCCGTCGCTGACGACCACGCGGTTGCCGATACGTATTGGAGCGTTCAGCTCGAAGCGGACGCCGCGGATATAGCAGTGCTCGCCGATTGTGAGGCGTCCATAGGGTCTGCCCATACCCTCGATGTGCCAGCCCTTGCCGATGCAGGTGCCGCGGCCGATGCGGATGCCGATCATCCGGTAGACGAGAGGCCGCAGCCGACCGCCCGCCTCCTTGGGTATCGGGGCGAGCAGGGCATTTGCCAGGAGGAAAGCCCAATGCATCTCGGATAGCTCAAGTGCCATCTGGGCGCGGATGCTCTTCAGGTGTTCAAGCAGCGATCGCTTTCCGCCGCTGTAACGATAGACGTCTTCCAGGAAGCGCAGCCCCTCGGACGCGCCGTCCTGCCCGATACCCTCATTCACTTCCATGAGATGCTCCTCTCCGTTTGGCCGCCTGTCTTTGCCTCCGCCAGCAACAGCTCGCGCCTGCGAACCGCCGCCCCTGCGGGGAGCTCGCGTAGCACTTGCGCCGGCACGCCGCCGACCAGGCTGTTGGGAGGCACGCTGCGGGCGACGACAGCGCCGCTGGCGACAACACTGCCCGCGCCGATCGTAACGCCGGGCAGGATCGTGACAGCGCTGGCGATCCAGACGCCGTCCTCGATGGTCACCGAGAGGGGGATACGTTCCGCGCAACGGCGGTGGGTTGGCCCGATGGCGTGCGTGTCGGTGATGATACGGACGTAGTGTCCAAAGACGACATTATCGCCGATGGTGACGGGTGCGTTGAGGCTGAAATGGCAGCCGATGCCGACTTGGGAGCGACGCCCGATCCGTAGATTGGGATAGGGGTTACAGAGAGCGTCGAAGGTGGCTCTGTCAAAGAACCTGCTGCCCGCACCGATGCGAAAGCCAGCAAGACGGTAGATGTCGGCACGAAAGTGCTTCCCGACCAGCACGGGTAGAGGGGCGAGGAGCAGATTGGCAAGCCAGAGCTTGAAATGGAAAGCGCCCAGAGCCTCAGCGCTCTTGCGCCGCAGCAGGTCAGGTGTAAGGCGCAGCCTTTCTTCGGCCCCGGGAGCGTCATCGTTCGGCATCCTACTCACCACGGTCACCTCCGGATTCGACCGTCTCCAGGCCATCGGATTCAGACGCGGTCAGACGGGGAAGGGCAAACACCGCGCCCAGCAGGATGCCGATGAAGATCATACTGCGCATGCTCAGCAAAGCCTGGTCCAAGAGCGCGAAGACAAACAATGATGCCAGCATCAGCAGCCCATAGACGGCGATCCCCTTGTCCAGATTGCTCGGCAGCCGGCGGGCGACGAGCAGCATTTTGACGATCGCCCCTCCGGCGAAGTACCAGAAGACGAGGAAGCCGCTGATACCTGTCGTCATCATCACCCAGAGGATCGAGTTGTGGGGCTCGAACTTGTACCACGCGAACTGGGCGCTGATGTCGGGGAGCGGCCACTTCTCCACCATCTCCTTGCCGAAGCCGATTCCCAGTATGGGACTGGTGCGAACCGTGTACTCCAAGTTCCGGTTCTCGATGTCACGGTACTCATTGGAGGAAAGATCACGGCTATCGGGCGAGACGCCGGACTTGACGGCCCGAACCGGCTCGCTGGCCAGCGAAGTGGAGTTCCAGGTTATCGCCGCGTAGACCGGCACGAGGACGGCGGCAAGGACGAGCGTGGCGAAGATGGCCCGCCGCCTGCTCGCTAGCAGGGAGACCGTTACGAAGCATAGCAGCACGAGGCCGACCATCAGCGCGAGTGAACCGGCCCGCCGCTGATTGGCAAGGAACGGCACGAG
>JBEKDP010000128.1:0-5629 GCA_050014295.1 Dehalococcoidia bacterium
CGTCTCCTGCATGCCCTGTTCCGGCTCTACGGCATCGGCAGACGGCGCGGCCGGCGCTTCCTTTGCGGGGCGAGCAGGTTCCTTGGAGGGCTTGATCGCGGCGTTGCCCGCCGTCGCTGGTGGCACGGCCTGCTCGGTCGTGGCCTTTTGTCGCTGGAGGTCATAGGCTGCACGTCGCTCGCCGTCGATGAGGACGAAGTATGCCTCCTCCAGATACGCGCGGTGCTCGCTCAGCGTGGCGGTCGCACCCTTCGCGGAGCGCGCCTGCAGGATCGTGTGGGCGCGCGCGACTAGCTCTAGGTCTGCGCCGGGGTCGACGCCGAGAAGCTCATAGTAGTCCGGGGGTCCTGGATCGGGCGAATCGTCAGGCGGCTTGCCAAAGAAGCGCTCTAGGAAAGGGGTTGGGCGAGCGGCCTCCAGCCGCTCCGCCTTGATCTGCGCCTCGCGAGCCCGGCGCCGCTCCACCAAGCGCTTGAAGGACGTATCGAACGCCGCGCGCCGCTCGGGCAAGCCGATAACGGCGTAGGCGGCGTTGAGCGCATATAGCCTTTGCTGCGCGCTCTCCCACGTGGCGTCCTCCGCCCGGACCTTGGCCGTCAAATACCAGTACGCTTCGACCACCAGCTCATGGGGCGCGTCTGGGTCTAGCTGGAGAAGCTGGTAGTAGTCGGCAGGGCCTGCCGACCGGAAGTGTCCTTTAGCGTCCCTCTGGACCGCCACGGCGTCTCACCCGTCTTCTACTGGCCGAACGCCTTGTAGAGCTCGAGGGCGACCGGCCCCAGAATCACGATGAAAAGGGAGGGCAGCGTGAAGAAGACCAGGGGGAAGACCATCTTGGCTGGGGCGCGTCTCGCCTCCTCCTCGGCCCGCTGCCGGCGGCGGCGACGCATATCCGCCGCCTGAATGCGCAGGGTCGTGCCCAGGCTCGTGCCCAACTCCTCCGTCTGGATGACGACGTTCGCGAACGCCTGCAGGTCGACCACACCGGTGCGCTCGCCCATGTCGCGTAAGGCATCACGGCGCGCCTTACCCATGGCCACTTCGCGCAGCATCTCCGCGAACTCCGCGGCCACCGGCCCCTTCAGCTTCTCGCACACCTTCTGAAAGGCGGAATCGATCCCCAAGCCTGCCTCCACGCATGTCGTTATCAGGTCGAAGGCATCGGGCAGGCCTCGCGAGATGGCCGTCTGCCGCCTCCGCACGCTTCTGCGGAGCCACAAGTACGGTAGGAAAACGCCCAACAAAGCTATCAGAGGGATCAACAGGACGACGCCTGCTGACAGCGATCCCTCTGTGGCAGCCCATGCCACCACGAAGTAGGTTGCCGGGAACGTTGCTCCCAGAAAGATGACGAAGGCAAAGAAGCCCACGAGGCTCATCGGCTCCCCAGCTGCCACGAGCCGCTGCCGTGTCCGCGCGATAAACGTTGGTGGCAGGATCTCGATCAGCGCATTCGCGATGCCGTCCAATACGGGCACCACGACTCGGTGCTCGAACGGCACATCCCGCAGAGCCAACGAGGAGTCTTGGCGATTCGCGAGGGCCCGAATCCGGGAGTCCAGGCGGTTCGTTGACGCCTGAACTCGCCAGATAGCCAGAGTGCCGATCGCCAGAAAGACGAAGACCGAAGTGAGCATTGGAAGGAACATGGTGTTTTCCTAGATCTCGATCGCGCTCAGGCGACGTATGGTCAAAAAGCCGAGAACCTGCAGCACCACCGCGATCACCAAGAGGATGATCCCTGGCGTCTCAGTCCACAAGTTCGACACTATGTCAGGGTTGAGTAGATAGAAGATTACACCTAGGGCAGCCGGCCACAGCGCGAGGACCCAAGACGCGAAACGCTGCTGCGTCGTTAGCACGCGGACCTCGCCGCGAATCCGGTCGCGGTCGCGGATGGTCTCCGCCACGTTGTCCAGGATCTCCGCCAGATTGCCGCCGGTGCCACGCTGAATCAGGATCGCCGTGATAACCATGTCGAGGTCGTAGCTGCCCACGCGGCTGCCCATCGCCGTCAGCGCGTCTTCAAGACTCGCGCCCAGACGCACATCGGCAACTAGGCGCGAGAACTCCTCGGCCAGCGGGGGCGACAGCCTCTGCGCGGCGGCATCGATTGCCTGTAACATCGCTAACCCGGCGCGAACGGAGTTCGCGATGTGGGTTAGTCCCTCTACCAGTTGTCGGTCGAGCGCGTGCAGGCGACGGCGTCTCCGCAGCCTCACATAGAAAGCCGGCAGCATGAAGCCTAACAGCGCCAGCACGATGCCGACGACCAACGCAACGAACGTGCCCCCCTGCGACAGTACCGTGATGGCAAATAGCAGCACAGCAAGGAAGGCCCGCAGCATGAGAAACTCGCCTACCCTGAGGCGGAGGTGCGCCTGCTCCAGATCCAGAGCCGCTTTGTCCGCCCAACTGCTCGTATCGAGCACCCGTCGCAACGCCGGTATGGAGGAGGGGCCCCGTCGCAACAGCGCGTCGGAATCGACCTGCGCCGATGGTCCCCGCGCCTTCAGCGTGCGCAGGCGCGCGTCGGCCTCTCTGCCCGCGGTCCTCAGGGAATACGTACCCAAGACGCCCGTGGCTAGGGTAAGGAAGACGAAGATGGCCGCAATTCCCGCAACCATCGTCTATGACCTCAGTCCGGAGGGAACGCCCATGTCCAGGGTGATGCCGCTTTTCGCCAGCCGGTCCATGAAGGTGGGCATGATGCCGGTGGGCTGCAGACTGCCGGCCAGCCGGCCAGCGGCGTCGATGCCGGTCTGCTCGAAGCGGAAGACGTCCTGCATCGTTACTACCTGCGCCTCCATACCGGTGATCTCGCTTACCAACGTTACGACGCGTCGGCCGTCGGGGAACCGGCTCAGGTGCACCATGAGGTGCAGCGCTGACGCCATCTGCTCCCGGATCGACCTTGCGGGCAAGTCCAATCCCGCCATCAGTACCATGTTCTCGATACGGGCGAGGGCGTCACGCGTGGAGTTCGCGTGCACCGTAGTCAGTGATCCCTCGTGACCCGTGTTCATCGCCTGCATCATGTCGAACGCCTCCGGCCCGCGCACCTCGCCGACGACGATCCGATCGGGCCGCATCCGGAGCGCGTTGCGGAAGAGGTCTCGCTGCGCGACCTCGTTCTTCCCTTCGATGTTCGCCGGCCGTGCCTCCATGGCGACGACATGACTTTGCTGCAGCTTGAGCTCGATCGGGTCCTCGATCGTCACGATCCGTTCGCTGCTGGGGATGAAGGCAGAGATAGCGTTGAGCAGCGTCGTCTTCCCAGTGCCCGCGCCACCTGAAATGACTACGTTTAGCCGCAGGCGTACGCATGCCCGAAGGAAGTCCACGAGTTGCTCCGTAAGGGTACTGTTCTCCACCAGGTCGGCGATAACGTACCTGTCTGGACGAAACTTGCGAATTGTAAGCACAGGGCTCTTCGGCACCAGCGGCGGGATGACGACGTTGACGCGTGACCCGTCGGGCAGGCGGGCGTCCACGAAGGGAGACATCTCGTCGACGCGCCGGCCCAGTGGCGCGATGATCCGGTCGATGATGCGCATAATGTGGACCTTGTCGCGGAAACGCACGTCCGAGAGGTAGATGACTCCATCGCGTTCGAAGTACACTTCGTCCGGCGCGTTGACCATTATCTCCGAGACTGAGTCGTCCGCGAGCATCGGCTCGATCGGGCCGAGGCCGATTGCCTCATCGGCGACCCGGCGTAGCACCTTCTCTTTCTCGTCGCCGTATACCCCCGGCGCGATCTGGCCGATGAGCGCGCGCGCTGCCACTTCCACCGCCTCCCGCGCTTCCGCCGGTCCCAGCTTTTCCACTGCCGCGAGGTCCATCTCCCGAATCAGATTCTGATGGACGGCGAATACTAGCTCGAACTGCTCCGACGTCAGGCGCTGCTCGTCTTCGAGAGTCTCGTCTTCAGGCTGCGCTTCGCCGATATCTGTCGAATTATTCATCACGCCTGGCTCTCCTTTGTGGTGGTCTCATGCTGGCGTCTCTCTTCCGAGGCCTTGAACAGCCCCAAGCGGGCGAACAACCCTTGGCTCGCTGGCTTGGCACCGACCACCATCCTCGCCAGGTCGGTTAGGTTGCGCGCACCGAGCGCCGACGGATGCTTGAGCACCGCCGGCTCCCCGACTTGCGCGTCCTGACGCACTTTGTCGTCATAAGGCACCTGCCAGAACACCTCGTGTCCCAGAACCTCCCGGATCGTATTCGCGCGCACGCCGTCCCGCATCGCTAGATCGTTCGTGACGATGCGCACGCGCTCCTCCGGGAAGGACGCCAAGCGCAGCGCCTCCAGCGCCCGCAGCGAGTCGCGTACGCTCGCGAACTCAGTCGTCACCACCCATAGCACCAGCGACGCCGCCTGCAACGCGGCCAGCGTCAGCTCGTTCAGCATGCCGACGGTGTCGACGACGACGATGTCATAGCTCTTGGAAAGCAGCTCGACGATCTTGCGGAATTCCTCCGGCCTCACGCTGTTCCAGGCCATCGTCTGCATCGGCGCCGCCAGGACGTTGAGGCCGCTCGAGTGCTGCGTCAAATACTTGGTCAGCGTATCGCGGGTCACCTTCGGCAGGTCTCGCGCGAGGTCGACGATCGAGCGCTCAGGCTGGAGGTCGAGCATGCCGCAGACGTCGCCGAAGCCATTGTCGCCATCGACCAGCACGACTGACTGCACCGTCTCCTGCACTAGCGCTACTGCCAGGTTCACCGCCAGCGTCGTCTTGCCGATGCCGCCCTTGGCGCCAAAGACGGTAAATACGCTCCCCTGCGAGCCCCAAGACGCTGTCTGGCCCCGCAGACGCATCTGCCGCCGCTCCTCCGACTCCAACACCGACACGATCGACCGCCCGATGTCCTCCGCGCTCGCCGGCAGCGTGATGAAGTCGCGCGCGCCGGCCAACATCGCCCGACGCGCCAGATCGATGTCGCGCGACGACGAATACACGACCACCGGCGTCTGCGGCAGCGTGTTCAGAAGCGATTCCACGGTCTGAAGCGAGCGGGTTATCGGCTCACTCATGCCGCAGAGCACCACATCCGGCTTCAGCTCAACGGCCGTCGACACCGCCTCGGTGCCGAAGCCGGCCTCGCCGGCGATAACGAAGTTCGACCGCTTGACCGCTCGCTTGATCTCGTAGCGGGACTTCACGTCCTGATCGACAACTAGTACAGCGGGGGTCTTCGCCATTCGTCTCTGCTCCTACTGAGTCGGCACTCTCAGGATGGCGCCGTATTGCTGGAGGTTCGTCTCCGGTGGTGTCACGGTGCTGCGGTCGCCGAAGGAGCGCAGCGCGAGCACCAAGCTCCCCTGCGTCTGTACCAGCGCCAGAAGCTGCGCCTGCTCCGGTGTTACGGCCAACGTCACTGTCCGCGCGTTCGGATTCGGCGACGCGTCCTTCGGCCGCTCCCCCAGGGTCCCTGACGCTTCAGGGGTCGCTGTTCCCTGCGCCTGAGCCGGAGGAATGGGCTCCTGCGCCTCCTGCGCGACAGCCAGCACCTCAACGTTCTGGACAAGCGTGACCGCCTTGTCGATGCCGACCACGTCTGCCTTGAGAATGGCGAGGACATCCACCAGGTCGCCGGGCAGGATCATGCCGCCGACACCGGT
>JBEKDP010000129.1:0-5600 GCA_050014295.1 Dehalococcoidia bacterium
TGAGCCGTTCGTAAAGCAAGAGGACTTCCCCTAATCAGTGAGACTCGTGATCGTCGGCCTGTCGCCGCAGACCGCGCAGTTAGGATCGCGCCTGGTGCGAACCTGGCGGAACTCCATCGTCAGCGCATCGAAGAGCAGGAGGCGGCCGCTCAGAGACTCGCCGATGCCCAGGATCAGCTTGATAGCCTCCATCGCCTGAATCGGCCCCATGACCGCCGGCGTTATGCTCAGTACTCCCGCCCGGGCCGGCGTCGGCATCAGGCCGGGCGGTGGTGGCGATGGATAAAGACAACGGTAGCAGCCCTCGCCGGGCAGGAAAACCGTACATTGCCCCTCGTACGCCAGCACGCTCGCCTCGATCATCGGTTTTCGCAGGAGCACGCAGGCATCGTTGACCAGGTAGCGTGTCTCCAGGTTGTCGACCGCCGCTACCACCAGGTCGTAGCCCCCGATGATGTCCAGCGCGTTCTCGCTCGTCAGACGCGTCTCATGCGTGACGACCCTCACGTCCGGATTGTTGTCCGCCACGCTCTCCTGCGCCGAGCGCGCTTTTGAGAGGCCGATGTCGTGCATGTGGTGCAACAACTGGCGCGGCAGATTCGAGATTTCGACCGTATCGAACTCGACGATGCCCAGCGTGCCCACGCCCGCGCCCGCCAGGTACAGCAGCACCGGCGATCCCAGGCCGCCGGCGCCCACCACCAGCACTCTCGCCTCCGTCAGCTTCCGCTGTCCCTCCTCGCCCCAGTGCGGGAGCACGAGATGCCGCGAGTACCGCTCGCGCTGCTCCGGCGTCAGCGTCCTGTCGGCGCTTGGACTGCCGCCGGCGCTGGAGGGGATTATCGTAACCTCGTCCCCGTCCTTCAGCGTCGTGTCCAGTCCTGCCAGCGCGCTGATCTCCCGGCCGTTCACGTAGACGTTGATGTGCGGCGGCACCTGCCCTCGCTCATCGAACATCATGGCGCCAAAGCCGGGGAAATCCCTCTCCAGGTTCCCCAGCACCTGCGCGACGTTCTTCCCATCGCTGGTGACCTTGGCGCGATTGCCCGTCAGCCCTCGAAACGGGGCCGGGACGAGCACGTCAACTGCCATCAGATGCTCCTTACCTGCTTAAACGGCGCGGACGCCTTCGCGTTGCCGCCCGCAGCGATTTGCCTGCCGAAAACGTGGACGCCGCGGCGTCGGCTTTCAGCCTCCCGCTACCGCCGGGACGATGCTTAGGTCGTCGCCGTCCTTGATCGGCGTGGCAAGACCCGACAGAAAGCGAATGTCCTCGCCGTTCACGTAGATGTTCGTGAAGCGCCGCAACTCGCCGCTCTCGTCGCACAGGCGCTCCTTCAGCCCAGGAAACTGCCCTTCCAGGTCGTCCATGCACTCACCGACGCTCTTTCCGCCGCCGCTGACCGACCCGTTGCCGCCGGTCAGGCTGCGCAGGGGCGCCGGGATTCGTACGGTTACGCTCACGCTCTCCTCCTCGATGCTTTGCGGCCTAGCCCTCGACGACGTCGCCCTGAATCGGGTCGACACGCACTCCCTTCGACTCCACCCACTCGATCCCCCGCTCGATCTCGTCCGGGTCACCGTCAATCTCCAGTATCACCCAGCCGCGGTCGTCCGTCACGTCGGCGCGGCGGATGTTCGTCACCAGATCGAAGCCCTTCCCCAGCTCGTAGATGACGGGCACCTTTATCAGGTCCTGCGGGAACGTGAACTTCACACGCTGTTTTGCCATGCTTTCCTCACCTCATTCCGTCACGCGACCGCCGAAGGCCGGCGACACCCGCCGCCTCAGCGCCACCGCCCTAGCCGGAGAGCACCCCGTCTCGCTCGCCGATCGCCTCCTCGAACGACGCAACCGTCGGCGACACGTGGACTGCCTTCGCAATCTTATCAACAACCGCCTCTTGCGTCTTGAGGCCGGCGCCCGTGATGAACGCCACCACCAGCTCGTCGGCGCCGACGCGTCCCGACTCCGCCAGCCGCTTCAGCCCCGCGATCACGACTCCCCCCGCTGTCTCCGCGAAGATCCCCTCAGTCTCCGCGAGCAGCTTGATCCCCTCGACGACCTCCTCGTCGCTCGTCGCCACCGCCGAGCCGCCGGACTCGCCGATCGTCTTCAGTGCGTAGTAGCCGTCCGCGGGGTTGCCGATCGCCAGCGACTTTGCGATCGTGCTCGGCTTCACCGGCCGTATGTTCAGCGTGCCCGCTTGCCAGGCGGTGACAATCGGCGAGCAGCCGGTCGCCTGCGCGCCCGATATCTTCGTCTGCACGCTGTCCAGCAACCGGAGCTTCGCCAGCTCGTCCAGCCCGCGGCCGATCTTCGTCAGCAGCGAGCCGCTTGCCATCGGCACGACGCAGTGGTCCGGCGCCCGCCAGCCGAGCTGCTCCGCGACCTCGTAGGCCAGCGTCTTGCTGCCTTCCGCGTAGTAAGGACGCACGTTGATGTTGACGAACGCCCACGGGTACTTGTCGGCCAGCTCCGAGCAGAGGCGGTTGACCTCGTCATAGGACCCGTCGACCGCCACCAGCGTCGCGCCGTACACCGCGGAACCGATCAGCTTCCCCGACTCCAGGTCGAAGGGGACGAACACGTACGACTTGATGCCCGCCCGCGCCGCATGAGCCGCGACCGCGTTCGCCAGGTTCCCCGTCGACGCGCAGGCCAGCGTGTCGAACCCGAACTCTATCGCCTTGGTGCTCGCCACCGCCACCACGCGGTCCTTGAATGACCACGTGGGGTTGGCGCAGTCGTTCTTGATGTAGAGCTGGCGGAGCCCCAGCGCCTCCCCCAGATTGCGCGACCGCAGCAGAGGCGTGAAGCCGGCGTTCAGGTCGACCGCTCTCTCCGGGTCGCAGGGCAAAAGGTCCCGATAGCGCCAGAGGGAAACGGGGCCCCGCTCGATGCTCTCGCGGCTGATGGCCTTCCGCTGCGCCTCCTGGTCGTAGACGACCTCCAGCGGCCCGAAGCAGAACTCGCAGACGTGGATTGGGTCGAGTGCGTATTCCCGTCCGCACTCCTTGCAGTGTAAAGCTCTTGCGTATGGCATGATGGCGATCCTCGTCGAAATCAAAACAGCCGGCGCTTGGCCGGCTGCCAGCACCTTCCGATTTCTCGATCTATGACGGCCCGACTTGCTCGGGCCGGCGCATCGCCATCGTGTCCTGAATCATCATACGCCTTTAGGTATTATCGACCTTTCGTTGATGCTAGCAGACCCCCGTTTCGCCTGTCAAGCGACAGCAGACCGCCGGGTGTCCCCCAGTTCCCTATCCGTATCTCGCCCACCTCCACAGTCTTCCCCCAACCTGCCGATTATCTGTTTGGAGGCGATGAGACGGTGATAAAGCTAGAACCCAACGAGCACACAGTCATCCTCGACGACGGCAAGTGGCTGCGCCTCAAGCTCGCTTCCGTTCCGCTGAGGACGCAACTGCAACCCGACGAGGCGACGGTCGCCCGCATCCGCAACCGCGTCCTTGGCCAGATCGGCCAGGAGTCCACCTACCTCGTGGCCTAACGCCCGACGGAAAGCGGCTCCACTCCTCTGTTCTGACGGCAAGCCCTCCCTATACAATCGCGCCCATCTTGATCAGGCGCTCGCGTCCCAGCAGACCGACTGCCCGTCTCCTTGTCCGCCTTGAGACGCGCTGCTAGAATGCCCCGCGAAGGACACGGAGGCCTTATGCGCCCGAGCACCCTGACCATCGGCCGGCGAGAGTTCGCCTGGGGCAGCCGCACCTACGTAATGGGGGTCATCAACGTTACGCCCGACTCCTTCTCCGGCGACGGGCTCGGCAGCGACACCGATGCCGCCGTCGCTCAGGGACGCCGCTTCCGAGAAGAGGGCGCCGATATCCTCGACGTTGGCGGCGAGTCGACCCGCCCCGGCTCCGCCGAGGTCAGCGCCGCGGAGGAGTTGCGCCGCGTCCTGCCCGTAGTCGAGCGGCTGGCAGTAGAGGTCGACATCCCCGTCAGCATCGACACCTCGAAGGCAGAGGTCGCGCGCGCTGCGCTCAAGGCGGGCGCCGTCCTCGTCAACGACGTCTGGGGCTTCCGCCGCGACCCTGAGATGGCCGGCGTCGTCGCCCGTTTCGCCGTCCCCGCCGTCATCATGCACAATCAGCGCGGCCGCCCCTTTCACGACGTGATCCACGATATCCGGCAGGGCCTCGAAGCCAGCATCGACCTCGCCGCCGCCGCTGGAATCCCGCGCGAAAGGCTGATCATCGACCCCGGCTTCGGCTTCGGCTGGAAAGAGGAGCACAATCTGGAGATGCTGCGCCGCCTCGGCGAGTTGAAGGCGCTCGACCTCCCGATCCTCGTCGGCACCTCCCGCAAGTCGACCATCGGCGCCGTGCTCGACCTGCCGGTCGAAGAGCGACTGATGGGAAGCGCCGCCAGCGTCGCCATCGCCATCGCCAACGGCGCCGACGTCGTGCGTGTCCACGACGTCCGGGAGACGCTCCAGGTCTGCCGAGTCGCCGACGCCATCGTGCGTGGCTGGCCCAGCCCATCGCTGGCGCCGTCATGATCGCCGGGCAGCCGGAGGTCTATCTTGGTCTCGGCGCCAACCTGGGGAACCGTGCCGCCAACCTGCGGCTTGCCCTCCGCTACCTCGACCCCCTGGCGGCGGTGACGGCGGTCTCCTCGCTCTACGAGACGGCGCCCATCGGCGTCGAAGAGCAGCCCCCCTTCTACAACGCCGTCTGCCGCCTGACGACCGGCCTGACGCCGGAAGGCCTCCTCCGCCATCTGAAGACCATCGAGTTCGAGATCGGCCGCCGGCCCGGCCCCCGCTGGGGCGCGCGTCCCATCGACCTCGACCTGCTTCTCTACGGCGATGTCGTCCTGGAGGGGGAAGGCTTGGTGCTCCCGCATTCGCTCGTGGCGCAGCGGGCCTTCGTCCTCGTCCCGCTGGCGCAGCTTGCCCCCGACCTGATGCATCCGGTGCTCGGCAGGACCATCCGCGAGCTCCTCGCGGCGCTGGACGAAGCGGAGCTGGCTGGCGTGCGGGAGGTCGACGCGCCCGGCTGGGAGAAGGAGCCCCAGGGAGGCGCGAGGCAATGAGATGAGCCGCCGGCAGCCCAGCGGCTCACGCGAGAAAACCGATCGGGGGGAGCCGGCTATGGCTCGGCCATCTCCCCTTCGAATTCGAGCTCTTCCGGCAGCTCCGGCTCCGTCGTCAGCATCGTCCAGCCGACCCACACCGCCAGCAGATTGACGGCGGTCAGCGCCGCCAGCATCGGGATCGCCAGCGCCATGTAGCTGCGCCGGACGACCCCAAAGAGGAAGACCAGCATCTCCACCATCGTCCCGGCGATGATTAGCAGTCCGAACATCTGTGACTTATCCATGATCTCTCTTACCTCCGCAAACTCCAGCCCCCGGCTGTCGCGCCCGCCTCCAGCGGCCCGCGAGGTGCTAGCTCTCGCTCTTCCGCAGTTCCGGCGGCAGCAGGTTGGGGATGCTCTCGCTTATCGGATAGCGCTCTTTGCAGTTCGCGCAGTACAGGCTACCCTCAACGACCTCGTCCCCGTCCTCCTTGTCGATCGTCAGTTCCAGGCTGCCCTTGCACATCGGGCAGGCCAGAATATCCATC
>JBEKDP010000130.1:0-5579 GCA_050014295.1 Dehalococcoidia bacterium
TCTTCAGTGTATCCGAACATCCTGCATATCGCTGGGTTGGTATGGCGGAATTGTTGCGTTTCCAGGTCGGCCACGAGCATTCCCTCTGGGGCGCCTGCGAACAGCGCCTTGTACCGCGCTTCCGATTCCCGCAGCGCCTCCTCCGCCCGTCTGCGCTCGATGACCCGTCCCAATCGCTCGGCGATGGCATTGATCAGTCCCCCTTTTTCCGGCAGGAAGGAGCCCCCATCACTCTCCCGCCTCTCCTCCAGATAGCAGACCTCTACAGCGCCGCTCCGCTCCCCACTGATGATGATGTCGCTGGTCTGCCTCCGGACCGTTTCTCTGAAGTTCTCCGTCCGAAACTCTTTACCCTCGATGGTGATTCGTGCGCACGTCACTTCCGGATACTGCCAGCCTGGAGGAATGAGGTCGACGGTCCCCTGGAGCATCTCTTCCAGCGAAATGTCCGGCCTGTGAACTAGATTCGAGATTCCATACAGGCAACTCAGCTCCTTGACCCGCTCGCCAAGGTCATGCGTCCGATTCCGCATCAATTCCTTGGTCCGCTTGCGCTTCGCCGTCTTGTCCCGCGGATCAGTCATTGATGGTTCGTCCCTATGCAGTCTGCTGCAAACTGATGTCTGTCACTCATACCGCTGGCGCAGTCGCCGGCAGGGTGCAGGCGATGTGCACACGAGGATCAAGGGCCTGCCCGCACCTTCGCGGCCATCCCCTGAATTACTCGGTATTCCTCCCTACGCTGCATATTGGCCAGGGGGGATAGGGAGGCGATCCGGATGGTGTAAGGGACTGCTGTGTGCGACATTGGGGAACGTTCGTATTGCTACTGGGCCGCCCCTCCCCAAGAATGGCTATAGGTGCACATGGGAAGCGACATCAGCAGGCAAGAAGCACCCGGGGCCTGGCTCAGGAGTACTTCGGGAATGAGCAGGGTCAGATGAAGAAGACACCGAAACAAGACAGGGAAACCACCAGGAGGCAAAGCCAATACGAGATCGAGGCCATCATAGAGCGAAGGGTGGACCAGGGTGTCAAGACGGAGGTCGTCGACATCTACGAGGAGGTCCTTTTGGCCGTCTGGGCCAAGATCTTGCCCACCCTGGGCAAGATCACCGTGCGCACTATCGCCCAGCGGGCGGTGCACCTGACCGCCCAAAGGTACGCTGCCCTAGAATCTGTGGCGGTGACGGAGGACGGTTTCGACTTCAGGTCGCTGAAGGAACGGGTTGACGAGAGAGACAAGGCTCCCATCCGCGAGGCGCTAAAGGAGCTCATCGTTAGCCTCTTCGATATCCTAGCCAAGCTCACCGGCAACGTCCTGGTGGACCGGCTGACGCGAGAGATTGAGGGCCTGGAGGACATCAGAACCGAGCACGCCGCGTAAGCGGGCGCGCGGCCCCCGCTTCTCAGCAAAGGAAGACAGCGATGCAACGGATCTCGACAGCCATGCCCGCCCTCGACGCCATCCTAGACGGAGGCATACCCACCGGATCCAGCACCATGATCATCGGGCCGCCGGGCGCGGGAAAGACGATCCTCTCCCTCAACATACTCTTCGCCAACGCCAGCGAGGAGAGCAAGGCTCTCTACTTCACCACCGTCTCCGAGCCACCGACCAAGCTGCTGAGGTACCAGCAGGAGTTCGCCTACTTCGACAAGGAGAAGTTCAACACCTCCGTCATCTTCGTGGACATTGGTTCCACCATCAAGCAGGAGGACCTGGCGGGGACGATGGAGGTCATCAAGCATAAGGTGGAAGAGGTGAACCCCCGCATGTTATGCATCGATAGCTTCAAGGCGCTGGCTGACCTGGTGGGGGACAAGCTCCTCTTCCGGCGCTTTGTCCATGACCTTTCGGTGCTCCTCGCCGTGTACGAGTGCACGGCGTTCCTGGTTGGGGACTACAGCCTAAGGGACCTGGAGACGGAGTCGGAGTTCGCCATCGCCGACGGGGTCATCTGCCTGGACCTCTACAACAAGGATACCCTGTCCAAGGAGACGCTCTCTTCGCGGGTGCTGCGGGTGCACAAGATGCGGGGGACGGCCTTCCACGAGGGGGACCACTCCTACACCATCAGTGACAAAGGCATGGCCATCTTCCCGCGACTGCAGCCGCCGCTGAGAGAGGCGCCGCCGAAGGAGACACTCATCGGGAAGGTGCCCACGGGAATTCCCGGCCTGGACGGGATGCTAAACGGCGGCCTCAACGAGGGCTTCTCCACGATGATCGCCGGCGCCGCGGGCACGGGCAAGACTACCTTCGCCGTCCACTTTGTCCATGACGGGCTGAAGCGGGGCGAGCGGTGCCTGCTGGTGGGCATGGAGGAGAGCCCCAGCGCCATCGTCAAGGTCGCCGCCGGTTACGGCGTCCGCCTGGCCAAGTACATCCACTCCGGTCAGCTCACGATACTCCACCGACGGCCTCCGAACCTCAACGTTTATCAGATGGCGCAGGAGATACGCGACATCGTCACCACCCAGAAGATCAGGAGGGTGGCGTTCGACGCCATGAGCGACATCCAGACCAACGTCGCCGGCGCGCGGGCGCTGCACGACTACGTCTCCGCCCTGGTGAGCCTCTTCGAGTCTCGGGGCGTTACCTCGCTGTGGACCAACGTCATCGAGAACACCTTCGGCGAGTTCAAGATCACTGAGGCGAACCTGTCGGTGGCGGTGGACTCGATCATCCTGCTCCGCTACGTTGAGGTTGATTCCCGAATCGAGAAGGCGATCTCCGTCCTCAAGATGCGCGGCAGCAACCATGACAAGACGCTGCGACGCTACGAGATATCGGCAAAGGGGATCGAGATCGGCGGCCCCTTCGAGGGATACGGCAGCCTCATCCTTGGCGCGTCGACCACTCGGCGTGAAACCGATACTCAGTCCGGCTACCAGCAAAGAGTCAGCGAGCGGTTGCGGGCCGGCGAGGAGACGAACCCAGAGGCGCAGGGCGGAATAGTGGAACTGGCACGCAAGCGCCATCGGAGGGGGTAGTCAGGGCAGAGAAACGCAGCCCGAGCCCCGACCGGCGGCGGTCCAAACGGCGACATCCAGCGCCGCTCCCGAAGACGGGTGCATCCCCTCGGGCATCTCCGCCTCGACGAGGTGCCGGAGGGCGGCCTGCGCCAGAGCCATACGCTTCCCTACCTCCGAGCACCGTTTGACATCCATGCTTCCACGCCTCCTAATTCTTCCCGCCACCAGGTGGTGTGGAATCCTGATGTTACATCAGTGTGGAGATCTGGATGAGACACTACACTCCGCTCGGTCGCAGCGAAGGATCAACTACACTACCCCACGGCCTGCTCTCACTGAAGCACAGGCATGAGGTCACGTTCGTCCGGTAAGATGAGCGCTGGCACGCCAAGGGGCTCACCAGTGCGCGGATCGCGTCGTAGCGAATCCTCGATTCCTGCTCGGGGAGCCGTTCTACAAGAGTCTCCGCCGAATCTCTCTCGCCGGTCCAGGACGAACAAAGGCGCGTAGCGAGGCTTCGGCATGATAGGAATCAGCTCTCGCCCCGCCACCTGGGGGGTGCCAATATTACATCCGTATCTGGCGTACCTCAAGCGGCCACCCACTCGCACTCGTGGTGAAGACCACCGAGAACCGCTCGAGCGACGATCCTGCCCGCCTCCGGTGGGCCAGCGCGGGCTGGCGGCCCGGTCGGAGTCTCCAGGGCCGGCAGAGGAGCGCAAACCCTCTGCCTACAAGCTAGATGGTCTACGACCCAGGGCGCGAAAAAGGGCCGGGCTCAACGCCCGGCTTCCTATCTAACGTGCCGTGGGAGAACGTTGGAACGGGGGACGGGATTCGAACCCGCGACATCCTGCTTGGAAGGAACGGAGCAAGCGACTCAAGTGCAGCCGATTAACCTAGGCTGACGTCGGATCTGCCGCCAGGCTCCCGTCCAGCATGTCGCCCGGGCTCCACCTCGCGTGAGCCCGCGCCGCTTTCTCAGCATTATACGTCGCCGAGTATCGTCGCACCATCGCCGGCGTGCTGTGACCCAGCAGGTACTGAACGTCCAGTTCCCGAGCATCATTCTCGATCGCACAGGTTGCGAAGGTGTGCCGGAAGCGGTGGGCACGGGTCTTGGGCACCCCTGCCACCAGCCCTAAGTGTTGCATCCGAACCCTAACCAGGTTCCTCGTCAGGGGTTGGCCCGCTTTGCTCGACCGGAACAGCTGGCCTTCCTCACTACCGCGATAATGTTCCACGTAGTCCCACACCGCCTCCTTTGCCCGCTCCCCGAAGCGCACTACCCGCTGCTTGTTTCCTTTCCCACAGCGCACCCGAATCCGCTGCGGCGCTAGTTCATATCAAAGAGCGGTTCGAACTCCGGTCGTGGCTTTGCCGCTCAAGACTTCTTTGTCGTTGACTAGACTTTGGCGGCCCCCGGCGTCACGTCCCTGCTGCCCATCAAACCAATCGTGGTCTCGCCGATAATCCTGATGGGGCCGCCACAAGGGTCCTGGCAAGGTGTGTCCGCTCTCGCGGGCGGGGCCGCCTCGCTCGCCCCGTGGCGGCCCCGCAGTACCTTGGGAGAGATCTGTTTTCGAGCCCGGGTAGAAGATAACGGTCGTCGCTAGATCCTGGCTTGCCTCCGATTCTAGTTCCCCGCAGCGCCAGGGTCTGGGGTCTGACCCTCGAATGCCGGTGGAGCTTCCGACGGGGCAGCTTCCGAGGTCCTGTGGAGAAGCAGCGGGAGGTTGCCGACGTACGGAACACGTACCAGGTTCCCACCTAGCTTGAAGACGCGCCCCACAACATCTTGTATCCCTATGGCCGGGTCCTCTATGGAATTGGCATCACCCTTCGTCGTTATCCTGTCCCCCTCGATCTTGGCTATGCGGTGGATGGCGAAACCATCTTCGTGCCGGAAGGCGATGATGTCGCCGACGCTCAGGTCGTCCAGACCGTGGACGCCATTCAGGACAACCAGGTCTCCCTTGTGCAGCGTCGGCCACATCGAGGACGAGGTCACGGCTGCCATGGGGTAGGGCGTGTCCAAGGCGCGGGACAGGAACGTCGGCGTGTAGTACACCGCCCCGAGCACGAAGGCCCCGTACAACGCCAGGTAGGCTAGCGCTCGACCCAGGCGGTTCGCCGCAAAACCGGCCATCCCCGCGGGCGCATCGGCGGCAGTGCCCACTGCGATGCCCACATCAGCGGACACCGTCTCCGTCGCCGGGTCTATCCTGCTGGCGGCGGTCGACAGCCCGAGCCGCCTTCGGGCAAACCGGAGCGCCGTCCCTACTGGGAGGAAGACCAGTGCTCCGCAGAGCAACCACAGCGCGACCAGTAGCTGGCTCATGGTCAGAACGGCCACCACCAGGGCAGGCGCACGACCCAGACGCGCCCCGAGTAACGCTTGGCGTCGGCGTTAGACGGCGCCTGAACCGAAAACTCCATGTTTCGCGTCTCGCCCGGGCTCATGTTGAAGAAGGCGTCGTCGACGCTGAGAAAATCACGGATGCCGCCCCACGTGAACACCAATACATAAGTGTCTAGCTTGCCGTTGTTATCCAGGGTGACATTCCGGTGCATCGGCAGGCCGCGAGGCACATCACCGA